>NZ_JBXFWG010000008.1:0-114054 GCF_056854535.1 Stenotrophomonas sp. STEN054
AGCACGCGCCCCCGTCCCCCCCCCCCCGGCCGGCCCCGCCGCTCTTCTCCCCCCCCCCCCCCGGCGGGGGTGTCAATTAAACCCGGCCCCCCTCGGCCCGCGCCTCTACAGGGGATGGCCGCCTGATGCAGCGTTGAGCACCGGCTTTGGCGGGTCATCACAGACGCGATGCTTGACCACGGTGTCCCCCACTTTCCATTGCTTCACGACCCGACAGCGCTCCTTGGCCTCGGGCGCTTTCGCAGACCTGGACCCGGCCGCATCCGCCTCATCGGCAGCGGCCGTCTGCTGGCGCTCCAACCACGCCGAGGACGGTACCGGCGACTGCGCCAGTGCCGGGCCGGCCAGCGCTGCCAGGGCAACCAGCAGCAGCACCTTCATGCCGCCACCGCACGGCCGCCCAGCACGCGGGCCGGCAGCATGAACAGCGCACGCAGGAAGGCGAACAACGCCGAGAAGGTGATACCGACCAGGCGGAACGGCAGGCTCAGCAGCCAGACGAACGGCCAGGCGATCAGCGCCAGCAGCGCCAACGGCCAGCACAGCACGAACAGCAGGCACCACACGCCCAGCGCGAACAGGGTCTTCATGACGGTCTCCTTGGGCGGCACCCTGCCGCCTGTGACCACCGTGCCGCCCGCCCGCAGCCGCCGCAAACGGATTGCGACGAAACCGGGCTGGGGGCGATGAAACCCGGTGCAGCGGTGGTCGCCGGGCCGCACCCGGCGCCACCGAAGGCTTTACCGCGCTGGCGGCCTCAGCGGCTGCCGCTGCTCAGGCGCAGGCCGACGCTGCTGGAACGATCGCTGCCCCGGGCCTGTTCATGGCCCAGCAGCAGCGACAGGATCCAGCCGCGCGCGATGGACACATCCACGCCAGCTGACAGCGACAGCAGATCGTCGTTGTAGCTGCGCATCGCCAGGCGGTAGTCCTGCGGACGCGCCCACGCGGCGTAGTTCAACGTCGCCTCGCCGCGATCCTGCAGCGCCTGCCGGTATTCGATGCTCCAGAACGGGCGCAGGCGCGCCTCGGCCGTTTCGACCGCGCTGCCTTCCAGGCCGAACGCCAGCGCGCGGCTGTCGACGACGTGGCGGCCGTAGGCCAGATCCAGTTCGCCCAGCCCATGCTCGCGGTAGGCATCCAGCGTGCTGCGGCTGCCATCTACCCGTGCGTAGCCACTCATGCGCATGCCCGACAGCACCTGCTCATAGCCCAGCGCCAGCGAACCGAACCACTGCGAGCCTTCGCGACGGGCCACCGCCATTGCACCGGCATCGCGGCTCCAGCGCTGCAGGTCGAAGCGCAGGTCGCCGGTGGCCAGCACCGCATCGACGAACACGTGTTCGCTGCCGCGCCACAGGCCGTACAGCGCCAGCGAACGCTGGTCGGCCTGCAGGCGCGTACGCGCATCCTCCTGCTCGCTGTCGTTGCGGCCGATGCTGCCGGCCACGCCCCACAGCGCGCTGTCGCCGAGGCGACGATCCACACCCACGGTCAGGCCGTCGCTGCGCAGGTCATACCGCCCTGCCCCGGTCGGGCCACCCCGGCCATAGGTAGCCGAACCCGAGGCCCAGGTGCCCCAGCCGGCCGGCAGCAGCGGGCGCTCGTTCTCCATCGCCTGGCCCAGCGGCAGCGACGCCGCGTCCGGGCCGCGCGCGTCGGTCGACACCGACAGCGTGTTGCTGTCGGCGTTGCCGCCCGCACGCACCTGCCGCAGGCGCTCGCGGATGTTGGCCTGCTGCGCGTTGGCGAAGCGCACACTGGCATCCACCTGCGCCTGCAGCAGCCCGGTCACGCCCGGGTCACGGGTCGGGTCCGGGCGTACATTCACCACCAGCACCAGCTCGGCACTGGCTGCGGCATAGCTGCCCGCAGCGGCCTGCTCGGCGGTGATCACCGCACGACCTTCGCCGTGCACGCGCACGGTGCGGCCCTCGATGCTGGCCACCGCGGTGTCACTGCTGTGGAAGCTGAAGGAACCCGGGCTGGCGCTGGTCGGCAGCGGCAGCTCGAAGCTGCCCTGTTCCAGCAGGCGCTGCAGATCGGCACTCCACGCCAGCACCGGCACGGCCAGCGCGATCTCGACGATGCGTTGCTGCTGCGGTGCTGCTTCATGGTTGGCATCGCCGTCCTGGTCCACGGTCAGCACGCAACGCCCCGCCGCCAGCATCGCGACACGGGTGCCGCTCACACTGCAGACCGCGGGGCTGCTGCTGCCGAAACGCAGCGGCTGGCCCGATGCGCCGCCCTGGGCGGAGACCTCGAAGCTGCCGCCCTCGCTGTAGACCGGCGTTGCCGGGTCCACGCTGAAGCCGGTGATAGCCTGCGCGGCCTCCGAGATCTTCAGCTGGTAGCGCGCCACGCCGGTGAAGCCGTAGGTATCGCTGACTTCGACATCGAAATCGAACACGCCGGCCAGGGTAGCCACGCCCTGCAGCTGGCCGTCGCTGGACAGCAGCACGCCGGGCGGCAGCGCGCCCGACATCAGGCGGAACGCATACGGCGCGGTACCTCCACGCGCCTGCAGGCGCAGGCTGACCGGGCCGGCCTGGGTTGCAGGCGGCAGCGGCGCTTCCACTTCCTCGATCTGCGGCGCCGCCACGTCCAGCACGAATGCGCGGCGCGCGCGGAAGGGACCGGTGCCGGAACTGCTGTCGGTCACCTCGACCTCGATCTCGAAACGACCCGCCGCGACCGGCGTACCCGCCAGGTGCCCGCTGCGATCCAGACTGAGGCCCGTCGGCAGACTGCCGCCAACCATCGCGTAGGTGTAAGGCGCTGCGCCACCGCTGCTGGACAGCTGCGCGTCCAGCGCCGTGCCGGCCACGGCCTGCGGCAACACGGCGGACTGCAGGATCACGGTCGGCGTGCCAATGGTGATCGTGATGCTGGCCGGCGCCGACGTGCGGAAGCCATCGCTGACGGTGTAGGTGATGCTGTCGGTGCCGGCATAGCCCGCGGCCGGCGTGTACCGCAGCGTCATGCCCTGCACGTCAACCTGACCATGCTGGGGGCCCACGGCCACCTGCACCTGCTCGGCCACACCGACGACCGACAGCGGCAGCTCGACGGCGGCAGCCCCGTAAGGCAGCGCGATGCTGGAATCGGCCACGGCCAGATCCGGCAACGGCACCACGGCTGCAGAGGCGGCCGACGCCGCGCCGCTGCCGTACTCGCTGCGTGCAACCACCACGAAACGGTAGGCACTGCCGTTGGCCAGGCCACGCACGGTGATCGGCGAGCTCGTACCAGAGGCGCTGATGCCACCCGGTTGCGCGGTCACCGTGTAATCGACGATGGCGCCACTGCCAGCCGACGCCGCGTCGAAATACACCTGCACCTGTCCATCACCGGCCACGCCGCGCACGTTGGGGACGGCCGACGGCAGGTCGGCGCCCACGCGTACGCCCGTGGTCGCCCCCACATTGGCCAGCGCCGCACGCGCTTCGGTGCCTTGCGCATTGCGCAGGCTGCCGGCGGCGGCCTGCAGCGATTCCACCTCGATGCCATCTTCGTCACGGTCATCGGCCTGCAGCGTGTACTGGAAGCGCAGCACGCTGCCCTGCGCATCCGTCTCCACCGCCGAAAGCGTGGCCACGCGGCGCTGGCTGCCGATGCGCAGCAGCAGCTGCGGCGCAGCGCCCACCTGCAGGGCCTGGTCGAACTGCACCGCAAAGGACAGCACCTGGCCGGCGAGGTAGCGGCCGACCGATGGCACCTGCACGCCGGTCACCACCGGTGCGCCCTGCATGGTGAGCGGGTCGGATGGCAGCGATGCCACGCCAGCACCCGCCGCATTGAAGGCGGTGACCACGAAGCGATGCGCGATGCCGGCCGGCAGCCCGTCGATGCGCAGCGGACTGCCGCTGCCGCGCGCGCTCTGCCCGCCCGGCAACGCCTGCAGCAGATAGCCGTCGACCGCGCTGCCGCCATCGAACGTCGGCGCCTGGAAGCTCACGTCCACGCTGCCCGCATCAAGCACGACCGCGGTGATGCGCGGCGCGCCCGGAACCACGGCCAGCACCGCAAACGAGCGGCTGACGCGTGCTGCGGCATGGGTCGCGGTGTCACCCGCCTGGTCGGCATCGATGCTGCAGGTGCCTGCCGCAAGCAGGGTCAGCCGGCCATCGGCAGCGACGCTGCAGACCCGGGGCGTGCTGCTGGACAGCGCGACCGGCAGGCCACTGCTGGCGATGGCCAGCACCTGCCGTGTGCTGCCGAACGGCTGTGCATCGATCGCGTCGAACTGGATCTGCTGCTGCGCCATCGGCACCACGTCGTCCGATGCCGTGGACACCACGCCCAAGCCGGCCGCGGTACGCGCGGTGATCGTGAAGCGGTACGCGATGCCGTTGCGCAGGCCGGTGAACACCACCGGTGAACCGGTTGCCTGCTGCTGCAGGCCACCGGGCTGCGCGGTCACCAGGTAATCCAGCACCGGGCTGCCGCCATCCTGCGCGGGCGCTGCGAACTGCAGCGTCACCACGCCATCGCCTGCAACCACGCCGGTGATGGACGGCGCGGCAGCCGGCTGCGCGCCAACCAATATGCCGCCGGTAGCGCCCACGCCTGCCAGCGCCAGCACAGCATCGATGCCATCGGCATTGCGGATGCTGCCACCGGCCAGCTGCAGGCCGTCGATGCCGATGCCGTCCTCGTCCAACTGGCCCGGCAATACGGTGTAGCTGAAAGACAGCAGGTTGCTGCCCGAGCCAGCGCGATAGGTCGCGGCTACGCGCTGCCCGCCAATCGACAGCAGCAGCTCGGGCACGCCCTGCACGATTGCCGGCTGGTCCAAGGCCAGCAGGAAATCGAGGCTGGCACCGGCGAGGTAGCGGCCGTCGGCCGGCACCTGCAGGCCGGTCACGCGCGGCACGGTCGGCATCGTCACCGGGTCGGACTCGGCGGAGAACGTGCCGGGCCCTGTCGCGGTGCGCGCACGCACCGCGAAGGTATAGGTCGTGCCTGCGTGCAGGCGGCTCATGCGTACCGGGCTGGAGCCACCGCTGACCACAGCACCACCCGGGCGCGCTGCCACCTCGTAAGAGAGGATGGCACTGCCACCGTCGCTGGCGGGTACATCGAAGTACACGTCCACGCTGCTTGCGCCGATCCGTTCGACGCGACGCAGGGTCGGCGCCGACGCGCGGGCAGCCACCACGTTGAAGCTGCGCTCCACCGGCTGCGCCGCGCGCGTGCCGGCGTTGCCGGGCTGCAGTGCGCGCACCGTGCACGTACCGAGCGCGGACAGGCGCAGGTTGCCTGCACTTTCCAGCACGCAGACCAGCGGAGTCACGCTCTCGTACTCGACGGCTAGGCCGCTGCTCGCGGTGGCCTGCAATGCCAGCAATGAACCCAGTGGCCGGTCACCAGGCGCATCGAACTGGATCGTCTGCCCGGTCATCGGCGTCACCGCAGCGCTTGCCAGCGACGGCTGGCTGGCTTGGCTGCCGTTGTTGGCGATCACCTGGAACTGCACGGGCATGCCATTGGCAAGACCGGTCACCGTGATCGGCGACTGCGTGCCGAGCGCCCACTCGCCCGTGGACGCCATCACGGCGTACTCGACAATGGGCGCGCCGCCCGTCTGCACCGGTGCGGTGAAGCTGACCACGGCCTGCCCATCGCTGGCGACGGCCATGACCTGGCCGGGGGCATCGGGCGCAATGGCCGCGATGCTGCCTGTCAGCGGTTGGTGTGCGCTGGCGGCCGCGGCATCGGTGAGCTCCACGCTGACGCTGAACGTGCCCGCGACCTGCGGCGTGCCATGCAGGCGGCCCGAGGGTTCAAACACCAGCCCGGCGGGCAACATGCCACTGTTGATGCCGAAGCTGTAAGGCGGGGCGCCGCCACTGGCGGTCAGGTTGACATCAACCGCCGAGCCAACCGTGAACTGCTGGACGCCCGGGCTGACCAGCTGAAGGGGCTGTGCGGCCTCGGCCGTGCAACGCAGCTGTACTGGACTGATGTAGGTTCCGCTGGTGATACGGATGTAAAGGCCGTAGTTGCTCAGGAAGCTGCTGGATGCGGTCGCGCTGTGCGGCCCTGCCGCACCGGTATTGCTGCGGTAGTCCAGGACGATCTGCACGGTGTCTCGGCTGCGCAGGTTGACCAGTTCGCTACCGATGGACGGACCGCCAACGTTGCCACCGTTATCCGAAAAGCTCACGGCCACCGACTCGCCGGGCAGGAAGTCCGTCGCCAAAAACCGGTTTGTGTAGCTGGTCGTCGCGCCCACCAGGTTGATCGCCTCGCACGCCGCCGACGCCGCCTGCGCGACGCCCGTACCTGCCAGCAACTGCAAGAGCACCACGCACATCCAGACGACGCCGCGCCCCAACCCACTCTTCCCTGCTGCCGCCAACATCGATCCGTTCCCCATGAATGAAGGGGGCGCACACGCCGGTCCATCGCCGCGCGTGCAGCTATGGGTCATGGACGGTGATGTTTCCCCCTGGTACCGGTCCGGTAACGGCAGGTGACGGGCGGACTTGAGCGCCGGGCGTCACCCGGCGCGGGGCTTACTCGAACGAACCGACCGAATCGTGCGACAGGTTGTCGAAGCGCGTGTACTCGCCGAAGAATTTCAGCTTGCAAGAACCGGTGGGGCCACCACGGTGCTTGCCGATGATGATCTCGGCCAGGCCCTTGTCCGGCGAATTTTCCTTGTTGTAGTAGTCGTCGCGGTAGATGAAGACGATCATGTCCGCGTCCTGCTCGATTGCGCCCGATTCGCGAAGGTCGGCCATCACCGGGCGCTTGTCGGTACGCGTTTCCAGCGATCGGTTGAGCTGCGAGAGCGCGATCACCGGCACGTTCAGTTCCTTGGCCAGGCCCTTCAGCGATCGCGAGATCTCCGAAATTTCGGTCGCGCGGTTTTCGCTGTTGCCCGGCACGCTCATCAGCTGCAGGTAGTCGATCACGATCAGGCCCAGGTCGTGCTCGCGCTTCAGGCGGCGGCACTTGGAACGCAGGATCTCCGGCGACACGCCCGGCGTATCGTCGATGAAGATCTTGGTTTCCTTCAGCATCTTGATCGCACTGGTGACGCGGCTCCAGTCCTCGTCTTCCAGCTGGCCGGTACGCAAGCGCGAAGCGTTGATGCGGCCGTTGGAGGAAATCAGGCGCATCGCCAGCTGCGATGCCGACATTTCCATCGAGAACACGGCCACGCCCTTCTTCGACTTGATCGCCGCGTACTCGGCGATGTTCAGCGCGAAGGTGGTCTTGCCCATTGCCGGACGCGCGGCAAGGATGATCAGGTCGGTCGGCTGCAGGCCGGCGGTCATCGCGTCGAAGTCGGTGTAACCGGTCGGCAGGCCGGTGATGTTGCCGCCGTTCTCGAAGCGGTTGCGCAATTCCTCGAACGCGTCCTTCAGCGCGCCGGGCATGGCCACGAAGTCGGTGCGGCCACGCGCGCCCTGCTCGGCGATGGCGAACACACTCTTCTCGGCCGAGGCCAGCAGTTCGCTGCTGTCGCGGCCTTCGGGCTGGAAACCGTCGTTGACGATGTCGGTGCCGACCTGGATCAGCTGCCGCAGCACCGCCTTGTCACGCACGATCTCGGCGTAGGCCACGATGTTGGCCGCCGACGGCGTGGTGCTGGCCAGCTCGATCAGGTAAGCGCCATCGCCGACCAGCTCCATCCTGCCCTGCGACTCGAACCACTCGCCCAGGGTCACCGCATCGAACGGACGCTCGCGCTCGGACAGCTCGCGGATCGCCCGGTAGATCATCTGGTGATCGCGGCGATAGAAATCGGTCTCGGTCAGCTGGTCGTTGACCCGGTCGTAGGCTTCCGGGGCCAGCATCAGACCACCCAGCACCGCCTGTTCGGCTTCCACCGAGTGCGGCGGCACGCGCAGCTGGTCGATGCGCGATTCATCGCGATCGCGGTCGAAGCCATCGCCGCGCTCTTTGCGGTTGGAACGGAAGCCGGAACGGGCGGACATGCTGCGGTGTTTCCTGCGAAAGTGGGCCAGGCGAGTGTAGGCATGCGCCGACCCCGGCGGCCATAGACAAACCTGTGGATAAGCCGTGGACGAACGGGGGATATCCGCCGCAGCGCGACGTGGTTGTCCGGCCTATGGGATCCCATTATCGCAGATTGGGAAACAGGGGTCAGAGCCCGCCGCTGCGCGACGGGATCCGACCCCGGCAGGAAGGGGGCGGATCCCTCTGCACGGCAGAGGGCTCTGACCTCAACCCCGAACGCAGCGTCAATCCCCCTTGGCATGCACCGCGATCAGCTTCAGGAAGCGGTCCACATAGCCCTGCAGGAACTTATGCGTGCCCTCGTTGTGGATCGTGCCGTCGGCGCCGATCAGCTCATCCTTGAAGTGGATGAATGCCTCCGGCTGGCCGAGCACGTGCATGTCCAGGAACGCCAGGCTGTTGCGCAGGTGCTGCTGGGCCACCGCCGTGCCGATCTGGCCGATGGACGCACCCACCACCGCCGCCGGCTTGCCCGCGAAGGCGCTGTCACCATACGGCCGCGAGCCGATGTCGATCGCGTTCTTCAGCACACCGGGCACCGAGCGGTTGTATTCCGGGGTGACGAACAGCACCGCGTCAGCACCCCGTACCTCTTCCTTCAGGCGGGTGCCCTGCGCCGGGTAGCTGTCGTCGAAATCCTGGTTGTACAGCGGCAGGTCGTCGATGCGCACGTACGTGAAACGCGCGCGATCTCCTGCCAGTTTTTCCAATGCCAGCGCGAGCCTGCGGTTGCAGGATTCCTTGCGCAGGCTGCCAACGAAGACCGCGATGGTGGGAACAGGCATGGCGACACACTCCTGACGGGGGAAAGGGCCAGCCTAGCGGCCCGCCCGATGTGCCCCGGTGAAGATCAGCCGCGCGCCACGCCCGCCCGCACCTGCCGCCAGTGGTCCTGCCAGGCCTGGAACATCAGCACGTTCCACAGGTGGGTATGCCACTTGCGCTGGCCGCCCAGGAACTGCTGCCACAGCGGCTGCACGGCGGCGGCCGACAGCACGCCTTCGCGCTCCAGCCGCGCCGGCTGCAGCAGGTCATCGGCCCACGGCCGCAGGTCGCCCTTCAGCCATTCACTCACCGGCGCACCGAAACCTCGCTTGGGGCGGTGCACCATCGACTGCGGCACGTAGCGGCCGAGCACGCGCTTGAGGAGCACCTTGCTGGTGTCCTCGCTGCGCTTGAAGTCCAGCGGCAACGACCAGGCGAATTCAGCCACGCGCCAGTCCAGCAGCGGCGCCCGTGCCTCCAGGCTGACCGCCATCGAGGTGCGGTCGACCTTGCACAGCAGGTCGTCGGGCAGGTAGCTGACGAAGTCGGCCAGCATCATCGCGTCGGCCGGGGTGCCGGCGCCATGCAGCGGGTCGGCCAGGTCGTAGAAGCTGCCGGCCTCGCGCGCACCGACCACCGCCGCCGCCGGGTCGCGCCAGCGCGAGATGCGGTTGCGGTACACATCGCCAATGCCGCGTGCGCCGGTCTCGGCCAGCAGCGCGGCCAGGCCGCCGGTGCGCGAGGATTCGCCCTGCTGGTGCGCACGCGCGCCCATCCAGCGCCGCAGCGGCGCCGGCACGCGGCCAAGCATCTGCCAGTTGCGCAGTGCGCGCACATAGCGGGTGTAGCCGAAGAACAGTTCGTCGCCACCATCACCGGACAGGGCCACGGTCACGCCCTTCCGCGCCAATCGCGCGACCAGCGCGGTCGGCACCTGCGAAGCATCGGCGAAGGGCTCGTCGAACATCGCCGGCAGCTGCGGCACCACCGCCAGCGCATCGGCGCCACTCACGTACAGTTCGGTGTGGTCACAACCCAGGTGGCCGGCCAGCTCCTTGGCCAGCGGCGCCTCGTCATGGTGCGAGCCGCTGAAGCCGATGCTGAAACTGTGCACCGGCTGCGTGCTCTGCGCCTGCATCAGCGCAGCCACCAGCGACGAATCGGTGCCACCGGACAGGAACACGCCCACCGGCACGTCGGCCACCATGCGCAGCGCCACGGCATCGCGCAGCAGGCCGTCCAGCTGTTCCTCGGCCTCCTCGATGCGGCCCTGGAACGGTGCGGCCAGCGCCGCCTGCATGCGCGCGCGCGCATCCCAGTACGGGCGCTGCGCCTGCTCGGGGCGGTGCGCGGCGGCACCGGCGGCCACCGTCGCCGCATCCAGGCGCAGCACGCGGCCCGGCATCAGCTTGTAGCAGCGCTGGTGGATGCTGTGCGGGGCAGGGATGTAATCCAGGCGCAGCAGCAGGGTCAGCGCGTCGCGGTCGATGTCGTTGTCGAAGTCCGGGTGCTGCCACAGCGCCTTCAGCTCCGAACCGAACACCAGGGTGTCACCGGCCCAGCCGTAGTACAGCGGCTTTTTGCCGACCCGGTCGCGGGCCAGGTACAGGCACTGCTCGTGGCGGTCCCACAGGGCGATGGCGAACATGCCGTTGGCGCGCTGCAGGGTGTCCTCGACGCCCCACTGCAGGATCGCGGCCAGCAGCACTTCGGTATCGGAATGGCCGCAGAAGGCATGGCCCAGCGGCTCCAGCTCGTCCCGCAGCGCGGCAAAGTTGTAGACCTCGCCGTTGTAGGCCATCACGTAACGGCCGTCGGCCGAGGCCATCGGCTGGTGGCCCAGCGGTGACAGGTCGAGGATGCTCAGGCGGCGGTGCGCCAGGGCGATGCCGGCGCGGGCATCGACCCAGGTGCCGCCGTCATCCGGCCCGCGGTGGTACAGCGCCTGCCCCATGGCCAAAGCTTGCGCCTGCAGCACCTCGTCCGGCGACTGCGCCGCCGGCAACAACATTCCCGCCAATCCACACATGCATCAGGGTTCCTGCGCCAGGTCGAGGGCGGCGCCAATCACCGCATTGTCGCTTGGAAGCCCGAACATTGCTGCCCCCGCCAGCGGCGTGTAGGTATCGGCGCCGCAGACCCGCCGCAGCGGCAGGTGGCCATGGCCGGCCTCGACCAGGGCGGTGACCACGCCCTCGCCCACCCCACCGCTGTGCCGCCCCTCGTCCAGCACCAGCACCCGCCGCGCCGTGGCCGCCTGGGCGGCGATGAAACCGGCATCCAACGGCACCAGCCAGCGCAGGTCCACCACCCGCACCTGCCAGCCGGTCTGCGCCTGGATGACCGGTACCGCGCGCAGCGCCATTGGCACGCCATTGCCATAGGTGAACACCACCAGGTCATCGGCGTCGGGCGTGTAGACCCGGCCCTCGCCCAGCACCAGCGCCTGCCCCGCCGCTGGGTAGTCGAACAGCCACTGGCCATCGCCGGGCGCGTGCAGGTCCTTGCTCATGTACAGCGCGATCGGCTCCAGGAACACCGCCACCCGGCCGTTCACCCGGGCCAGCGCCGCCAGCGTGCGCAGCATCATCACCGCATCGTCGCCGCGCGACGGGCAGCCCACCACCAGGCCGGGGATATCGCGCAGCGCGGTAATCGAGTTGTCGTTGTGGAAGTGGCCGCCGAAGCCCTTCTGGTAGCCCAGGCCGGCGACCCGCACCAGCATCGGGTTGCGGAACTGGTCGTTGGAGAAAAACTGCAGCGAACAGGCCTCGCCACGCAGCTGGTCGATGGCGTTGTGCAAGTAGGCCAGGTACTGGATCTCCGGGATCGGCAGCAGGCCCATGTTGGCCAGGCCCTGGGCCATGCCCAGGATCATCGTCTCGTCCAGCAGGGTGTTGAACACCCGGCGCGGCCCGAAGCGGCGCAGCAGGTCCTTGGTGACGGTATAGACGCCCCCCTTCTGCGCCACGTCCTCGCCGAACAGCAGCGCCTGCGGATATTTGCACAGCAGTTCCTGCAGGCCGTGGTTGATCTGCACCGCCAGGTGCCGCGGCGGCTGCCGTTCGGGCAGCGCGTCGGCACCGCCGTACAGGGCTTCGCGCGCTTCGGCCGGTACCGGGCGCTGCGCTTCGGCCATCACCGCCGCCGGTGTGTACGGCGCCAGCGGTGCCACCACTTCGTCCAGCGACTGCAGCTTGGGGCGTCCTTCGGCGTTCGCCGCCGCCGCCAGGCAGCGCACGCGGAGGGTCTCGTAGGCGGCCTCGATGCCGGCGGCATCCATCCAGCCCGATTCCAGCGCGATCTGCGCCGACCGCAGCAAGGGATCCTGGGCTTCGGCCGCGCACAGGTCGGCCAGCGCGCGCCATTCCACCTCGAAATCGGTGCCTGCATGGCCCATCAGCCGCGTGGTACGCAGGTGCAGGAAGGTCGGCCGGCGGGTACGCCGGCAATGCTCCACCGCCGCCTGCACCTGTGCATGTCCTGCCGCCAGGTCCAGGCCATCGGCGTAGTAGTAGTCCAGCCCCGGCTGGCGGCTGAAGCGCTCGGCGATCCAGCCTTCCGGCGTCTTCACCGAGATGCCCAGGCCGTTGTCCTCGCAGACGAACAGGATCGGCGCTGGCAGCTTCTGGTAGGCCGACCACATCGCCGTATTGAAGGCGGTCTGCGCGGTGGCATGGTTGGCCGAGGCATCGCCGAAGGAGCACAGCACGATGCTGTCGGCCGGGATCGGCAGCGGCTGGCCCAGGCGCTTGCCGCTTTCGATGGCCAGCGCGGTGCCCAGCGCCTTGGGCAGGTGCGATGCGATGGTCGAGGTCTGCGGCAGCACCCACAGCGGGCGGCTGCCCCACACCTTGTGGCGGCCACCGCTGGCGGGGTCGTCGGCACTGGCGGCGAAAGACAGCGCCGCGTCACGCAACGGGTCCAGGCCCGGCACCTGCCGCGCGCGCTCGGCCATGAAGGCGCCGGAGCGGTAATGCAGGAACGCCGGATCGGTATGGCGGCAGGCCCGCGCCAGCAGCGCGTTGCCTTCGTGACCGGACGAGCCGATGGTGTAGAAGACCTTGTTCTGTACGCGCAGTACGCGCGCCATCAGGTCCAGCTGGCGGCTGGCCAGCTGCGAATCGAACAGCTCGGCGAATGCCGCTGCGGTCAGCGTGCTGCCCGGCAGGATCGGCGCATCCGGCGCCGGCTTCGGACGCGGCAGCCCACGCCAGCCGCGCACCGCCTCGAGGAAATTGACGTCGCACACTTCGGCGCGGTTGAGCACCCGCATGCGTGCGGGGATCGGATCGGGAACCACAGCAAACATCGAACACCCTCCGTGTCGTTGTTGCATTCCGCCGGGCGTGGCCCGGCGCTACCGTGCCGGGCTGGACGCTACCCGCGTGCGTCCAGGCGTGCGCGCACCTCGGCCGTAACCGCCGGCATCGCCACGAACCGTGGCTGCTCGCGCACCCGCTGCAGCCACGCGCGCACTTCCACGAACGGCTGCAGGTCGATGCCACCGTCGGCGGCGACATCGGTGTAGGCGAACAGCGCGATGTCGGCGATGCCGTACTCGCTGCCGGTAAACCACTGCGCCTGTCGCAGGTGCTGCTCCATCACCGCCAGCGCGGTCGCGGCGAGCTCATGCAGGCGCGGCAGTTCGGTCCGGCGCGGCGAATCCAGTGCGGTCCAGCCAAGGATGAAGCGCGCCACCGCCACGCAGGGTTCGTGGCTGTACTGCTCGAAGAACATCCAGCTCAGCGCCTGCGCGCGTTCCCAGCCATCGGTGGGCAGGTACGGCGTGCCTTCGGCCAGCCAGAACAGGATGGCGTTGGATTCGGTCAGCACGCGGCCATCGTCGCGCACGATCAGCGGCACCTTCGCATTCGGGTTGAGCGCCAGGAATTCAGGCGAATGGGTCTGCCCATGCGCACTGTCCACTTCCACCCAGCGGTAGCGGCTGCCGAGCTGCTCCAGCAGCAGGCGCACCTTGTGGCAGTTGCCCGACACCGACATGCCATGCACCGTCAACGGCACCCGCTCATCCACCATGTTCCGCTCCAGGACACCCCGGCCGACGGCCGGCTGCGTGCAGTCTGGCAAGCGCCCGCGCCGATGCCAAGCGCGGGTGCAGCATCAGCGCCTGCGCTGCTGCCAGTGCGCGCGCGACTGGCCCCAGATCTGCAACGGCTCGCCCTCGTAGGGCGGCGGCAACTGGCCCATCCGCAGCAGGCTGCTGCCCAGCTTGCGCGCCACCACCTTGGACTTCTCGTTGTCTTCGGCGATGGTGTGGATCACCTCGTCCCAGCCCTGCGTGTCAAACGCCCAGTCGATGGCCGCCACCGCCGCTTCGGGGGCGTAGCCACGGCCCCAGCGCGCGCGGCAGATGCTCCAGCCGACCTCGGGGCCGGGCCAGCCCAGCGGCTGCCACGGGCCCATGCGGCCGACCCATTCGCCGGTGGCTTTCTCGATGACGCTGAACATCGAATAGCCGAACAGCTGCCAGGCCCCGGCCAGGCTGCAGAAACTGCGCCAGGCCACCGAAGGCAGCTGCACGCCGCCGAGGCTGCGCATCACTTCTTCGTCGGCGCAGAACGCCAGGTAGGGTTCCAGATCCTGGGCCTGCGGTGGGCGCAGGATCAGGCGCTCGGTTTCAATGCGCAGGTCGAAGATGCTCATGCAGGCTCCCGCCGGTACTGGGGCCGACCATCATCGGCGATACAGGCGCGGTGTCCATGCCCGCAAACGACACAGGCCGGCAAAAGCCGGCCTGTCCGATACGCACTGCAGTGGCAACGCGTTACTGGCGATTGGCCGCTGCGTCGCCGGCCGCAGCGGTCTGCGTGACCAGCTGGCCATCCACCACCGGCAGGCGGTCGCTGGCCGGCTTGTTGTCCATGCGCACGGTCTTCTCGGCGCCGTCATAGCGGTAGGTCACGTTGTAGCCCTTGACCACATCGTTGGTGCCCATGGCGATGCGCGTGCCCGGCTTGCTGGCCATGCGCATGGTGCCGGTGGTGCCGTCCTCGTTCCGGTAGGTCACGTTGTAACCGGTCACGCGGCTCGACTCGGAGGTCGCCGTTTCAGTGTGGCACTGGCGCTCGGTGCGGTTGACCACGCGGCCACCCACGTGGCGCTTGTCCACCTGGTTGCCGATGAAGCCACCGGCCACGGCGCCGGCTGCAGTGGCAGCCTTCCTGCCATTGCCGCCGCCCACCTGGTTGCCGAGCAGGCCACCGACCACGGCGCCGACCACGGTGCCGCCGACATTGCCATCACGCTCAGGCAGCCGCTCCTGCACCACCACGTCCTCGCAGACTTCATGCGGGGTCTGGGTGGTGGAGGTCTCGCGCACCGGCTCGGTGCCGATGACCGTCGCGTAGGCCTTCTGCTTCTCGGTCAGCGGGTCGACCTTCAGCACGTCGGCGTATTCCAGACCGCGCGGTGCCGAGGCATCGACCGCGTCGCCGCGCGCGCCGTCATCGGCAGCGCTGCCATCGACCAGGCGCGACTCGGAAGGGTTCGCGGCGCCCAGTGCATCCGGGGCCTTGTCACCACTTTTCATGAAGGCGGCAGTTGCGATGCCACCCACCAGCAGCGCGCCTGCTGCGACCAGGACAGTTGTAGTTGTGCTTTTCATGACCTGCTCCCTGCGGACCGTCCGCAACGTTCTTGATGCAGATTGCAGCATGCGCTGCCTGAACGGAATCTCCACATTTCGTACCCATGGCCGTAACCCATTCAGCATCGGGAAATGCTGGGCCCGTGGTAGCGTTTGCAGCACGCCCACGAGGAGCCCCGCCATGGCCAACCCGCTGCTGCTGCCGGTCCTGCAATGGGCACGCCGGTTGCGCTACCCCACCCTGTTCAAGCTGACCGCAGGCCTGTTCGCGCTGACGCTGTTCATCCCCGACCCGATCCCGTTCGTGGACGAGCTGGTGCTGGGCCTGGGCACCCTGCTGCTGGCCAACTGGAAGAACCGCACCGCGGCGACGCCGCCGCCACTGGAACAGCGCTGAACATGCTGATCGACAGCCATTGCCACCTGGATGCCAGAGAGTTCGACCCCGACCGCACGGCGGTGATCGACCGCGCCCATGCGGCCGGTGTACAAGCCCAGGTGGTGCCGGCGGTCACCGCCGCCAGCTGGCCGAAGCTGCGCGAAGTCTGCCAGCAGGCACCGGGGCTGTACCCGGCCTACGGCCTGCACCCGATGTTCCTGGCCGACCATCGTCCCGAACACCTGGGCCAGCTGCGCGATTGGATCGAGCGCGAGCGTCCCTGCGCGATCGGCGAGTGCGGCCTGGATTTCTTCGTCGAAGGACTGGATGCCGAAGCGCAGCAGGACTATTTCATTGGCCAGCTGAAGCTGGCACGCGACTTCGACCTGCCGGTGATCGTGCATGCGCGCCGCGCGGTGGATGCAGTGATCGCCTCGATCCGCCGCATCGGCGGCCTGCGCGGCGTGGTCCATAGTTTTGCCGGCAGCCCGGAACAGGCAGCGCAGCTGGACAAGCAGGGCTTCCTGCTCGGCCTCGGCGGGCCGCTGACCTACGACCGTGCGCAGCGCCTGCAGCGGCTTGTGCGCGAGATGCCACTGGAGCAGTTGCTGCTGGAAACCGACGCACCGGACCAGCCCGACGCGGGCATCCGCGGCCAGCGCAATGAGCCGGCACGGCTGTCAGTGATCGCCCGCCACGTGGCCGCGCTGCGCGGTACCGACGTGGAGACCGTGGGACGGGTGACAAGCGGGAACGCCCGGCGGCTTTTCGCGCTGCCAGCTGACTGATCGCCGCTTCGCCGGGCACGGCCCGGCGCTACCGGTCAAACCTCGGCGGCTTCGGCCTTGACCTTCTTCGGCTCCAGCAGCAATTCGAGCGCCTTGCCGACCGCGGCGAATGCGAACGCACCGGTGATGTGCGTGGCAGCGCCCAGCCCGGCGCCGCAGTCCAGCTTCAACGCGGCATCGGCGCCCAGGTCCGGGCGCAGGCCGCAGACGCTGCCATCGGCTTGCGGGTACTTCACGTTCTCCAGCGAATACACCGCCGGTACGCCGAAATAGCGCTTGGCATTCTTCGGGAAGTTGAACTCGCTGCGCAGCTTCTTGCGGATCAGCGCAAGCATCGCGTCGTGCTCGGTGCGCGAGACATCGCGGATGCGCACCAGGGTCGGGTCGGTACGGCCGCCGGCAGCGCCCACGGTCAGCAGCGGCAGCTTGCGGCGGCGGCACCAGGCGATGGTCTCCACCTTCACCCGGAAGCTGTCGCAGGCATCGATGACCAGGTCGAAGCCACGGTCCAGCAGTTCGGCCATGTTGCCGGTGGTCAGGAACGCCTGCACGGCATCGACGTCGATCTGCGGGTTGATCGCGCGGCAGCGCTCGGCCATCGCCTCGGACTTGTTGCGGCCGTAGTTGCCCTCCATCGCCGGCAGCTGCCGGTTGGTGTTGGACACGCAGATGTCATCGGCATCGATCAGGGTGAGGTGGCCGACCGCCGAACGGGCCAGCGCCTCCACCACCCACGAGCCGACGCCGCCCATGCCCACCACCGCCACGCGGCTGCCCTGCAGGCGCTCGAGCGCACCTACGCCATACAGCCGTTCGATGCCGGCGAAGCGTTGTTTGACCTGTTCGTTCATGCCGCTATTTTAACGTGCAGGCAGCGGCGGCCATAGCGGGCCGCCATCGAACCCACCGTTGCACGCCCACGCATCCCCCATGGAGGAGCCCGCATGAACGCCAGCCCGTCCCGTCGTCCGTCCAGCGCCCAGCGCTATCTGTTCGTGCTGGTGCTCGGCCTGCTGATCGGCTTGGTCGCCACGGTCATGGTCGGCCGTGCCCTGCAGAAGGGCCGCGATCCCTTCCCGCACAGCCTGATGCATGTGATGCAGCGACAGGCGGAGATGCTGCTGCAGGCCCAGCAGCAGAACCGCTGCAGCCTGGCCGACAGCCAGCCGCGCCTGCAGTCGCTGCGGCTGCTGTCCAACGATCTGGATCTGGCGTTTCCCAAGCTGAAGGACGACGCGCGCTTCCAGCAGCATGCCAGCCGGTACCGGGCGGACCTCAATGCGGCACTGGCCGCCCCCCCCAGTGACTGCGCATCG
The DNA here is from genome assembly GCF_056854535.1 of Stenotrophomonas sp. STEN054. Lineage (NCBI taxonomy): Bacteria > Pseudomonadati > Pseudomonadota > Gammaproteobacteria > Lysobacterales > Lysobacteraceae > Stenotrophomonas > Stenotrophomonas sp. STEN054. Next base: position 17,854 of record NZ_JBXFWG010000008.1, read on the forward strand.
CTGGCCAAGGTGGTGCAGACCGTGCAGGACGACTGCCGGGCCTGCCACCAGGACTTCCGCTGATTCATCTTCCAGCTGGGGAAGGATGGCGTGATTGGCACCTTGTTCACGTGGGAAAGTGGACGATTCGACCACCCTGCTGCATGACGCAGTACCACCCTTCCACCCGCCTTTACGGCCAGGAGACGCCCCATGAAGATCCAGCTCATCGCCGCCAGTGTCATTGCTACGCTCGCTCTGGCCGGCTGCGCCACCTCGCCCGGTTACGGCGGCGGTGGTTACAACAACGGTGGCTACAACAACGGTGGCTACGGCAACAACAACGGCTACAACCAGAACCGTTGCGCCGACTGCGGCATCGTGACCCGCATCAACACCGTGGCTTCTGGCCGTACCGCGCCCAGCGCGACCGGCGCCATCCTTGGCGGCATCGTCGGTGCCGTGGCCGGCCATGAGATCTCCGACCACACTGGCGGCAGCCGCGGCAACAAGAATGTCGCCGCCGCCGCAGGCGCGGTGGGTGGTGCCCTCGCCGGTAACCAGATCCAGAAGAACGTGACCAGCGATACCTACGACATCACCGTGCGCATGGACGATGGCCGCACCATCGTGGTCAACCAGCGCGACCTGGCTGGCATCCGCGAAAACACCTACGTCCGCGTCGTCAACGGCCGCGTCGTCCTGCGCTGATCCAGCAGCAGCCGACGGTGGCAATGAAAAAGGCCCGCTTGCGCGGGCCTTTTTCGTGCGATGCATTGCAGGCGGGTCGTCAGACCGGCTCTACGGCATCAGCCTGCAGGCCCTTCTGGCCCTGCACGACGGTGAAGGTGACCTTCTGGCCTTCCTTCAGGCTCTTGAAGCCCTGGGTCTGGATGGCACGGAAATGCACGAACACGTCTTCGCCGTTTTCACGGCTGATGAAGCCGAAGCCCTTTGCATCGTTGAACCACTTCACGGTACCGGTCTCGCGATCAGCCATCTCACTCACTCCCTGGTGACTCTCTTGTTGTTGGAAACGCCTGTTGGGCGGCTGACAAGCAAGGGGGAAGCGAGGTGCAACGATGCAGCGGATCGGTTAGATCTTGCTTCATCAGGCCACGATCCACGGTGACCTTGCCAAGCTCAGCGACTGCAACTTAACCCGAGCAAAACGAAAAATCAACTGCCAAAATCCCAAAGTGTCAACCCCAAAAAGACAACCATACGGGACAGCATGGACCTCTCATTCATCTTGTATCTGCTAGCGGTCATTTTCGTCCTGGTCGGCATCGCCGGGGTGATCCTGCCCGCCCTGCCCGGGGTGCCACTGGTGTTCGTCGGCCTGCTGCTCGCGGCATGGGCTGACGGCTTTGCCCATGTCGGCTGGCTCACGCTGGTGGCCCTCGGTGTCCTCACCGCGCTGTCCCTGGTGGCCGACGTCCTGTCCACGGTGGTGGGGGCGCAGCGGGTCGGGGCCAGTCGCAAGGCACTCTGGGGCACCTTCGTCGGCAGCATCGTCGGCCTGTTCTTCATGCCGATCGGGCTGTTCGCCGGCCCACTGCTGGGTGCCCTGCTGGGCGAGTACTGGCATACCCGCGAGCTGGGGCGCTCGACCAAGGTCGGCCTGGCCACGTGGCTGGGCATCCTGCTCGGGCTTGCGCTGAAGCTGGCCGTGGTGATCGCCATGCTGGGCCTGTTCGCCTTCGCCTGGTTCCTGTGAGGCCGCCGCCTTCACGCCATGCGCACGCCTGCGACGGGCATAAATCCAGGGGCTGGCCGTTGCCGCGGGCAGCCGCCACACTGTGCGTCTTCCCGTATTCTTCCTTTGAAGGGCCTGCTGCAATGACCCTCCCCACGCTGCTCCCCCGCTTCGCGCCGCTGGCGCTGGCCCTGGCCAGTGCGCCACTGGCCGCGCAGGAAATCGCGCCCGTTCCCACCGCTACGCCGGCTGGCTGCGCTGCCGTTGACAGTGACGCCGCGCGCCTGGCGTGCTATGATCGACTGTTCGGCCGCAACGCCCAGGCCACCGCCGAGGCAGACGCCGCCGCCCAGCAGGCCGCACAGAGCCTGCGTGAACAACGCCAGGCGTCCCGCCTCAGCCAGGGCGAAGAAAAGCTGCGTACCCGCGTAGGCGACATCTTCCGCCCCGCACCGGACGACAGTGCCCTGGCCAACGCCGGCCGCGGCTCGCTGCTGGACAGCCGCTGGGAACTGGCCGAGGACTCCAAGCTGGGCCCGTTCCAGCTGCGCGCCTACAAGCCGGTCTACCTGCTGCCGGCGTTCTGGACCAGCGACAAGAACCAGATGCCGCAGTCGCCGAACCCGGCCAACAGCGTGACCAACCCGCAGGTGCTGGACAGCACCGAACTGAAGTTCCAGATCAGCTTCAAGACCAAAATCGTCGAGAACCTGTTCGGCGACAACGGTGACATCTGGGCCGGCTACACCCAGAGCTCGCGCTGGCAGGCCTACAACGCCGAAAACTCGCGACCGTTCCGCGAAACCAATTACGAGCCGGAAGTGATGATGGTGTTCCGCAACGGCTACTCGATCGGTGGCTGGCGCGGTCGCATGACCGGGATCAGCCTCAACCACCAGTCCAACGGCCGCCCTGACCCGCTGTCGCGCAGCTGGAACCGGGTGATGCTCAACATCGGCCTGGACCGCGAGAACTGGGCGCTGGTGCTGCGCCCCTGGTACCGCATCCCGGAAAGTCGCAGCGATGACAACAATCCGGACATCGAGGACTACATGGGCCGCGGCGACGCGACCCTGATCTGGAACCGCAACGGCCATGAGATCGCGCTGATGGCCCGCCATTCGCTGCGCACCGGCGACCGCTCGCACGGCGCGCTGCAGCTCGATTACGGCTTCCCTATCAGCAACCTGCTGCGCGGCCACATCCAGGTGTTCGATGGCTACGGCGAAAGCATGATCGACTACAACCACAAGGCCACCTACGTGGGCGTGGGCGTATCGCTGCTGGAGTGGTTCTGATGACGGTGACGATCTGGCACAACCCGGCCTGCAGCAATTCGCGCGGCGCGCTGGCGCTGATCCGCCAAGCCGGGATCGAGCCGGTGGTGGTCGATTACCTGGGCACCCCGCCCGACGTGGCCACCCTGCGCCAGGTGCTGGCCGAATCCGGCCTTGCTGCCACCGACCTGGTGCGCAGCAAGGAGCCGCAGTTCGCCGAACTGGGCCTGGCCGGTGCCGATGAAGCCACCCTGCTGGCCGCAATGGCCGAGCACCCGCGGCTGATCAACCGCCCGATCGTGCGCACGCCCAAGGGCACGCGGCTGTGCCGCCCGCCGGAAACCGTGCAGGAGCTCCTGTAATCCGCCCCGCTTCGGTAGAGCCGGGCCATGCCCGGCTGCTTTTTCGGCGAGTCGCGCCAGGTCGACTGGATGTTGACGGCAGTCGAGCAAGCTCGACTCTACAGGGTGCGACGAGCAGCCGAGCATGGCTCGGCTCTACAGAACGGGTTACCGCCAGTCAGTGATGCCTTCGCGGCGGTACACCTCGGCGAACGCCGCGCGCGTCTTCATCGACGTGGCATGCGCCTTGAGCACCGGCCAGGTGTCGGTGGGCGTGGGCATGTTGCGCGACCAGCGCATCAGCATCACCAGCATGAAATCGACCACGCTGGGCGCCTCGCCCAGCACATAGGGTCCCTGCGCCTGCAGGTGTGTGGCCATCTGCTGCCAGGCGGCCTCCAGGCGTTGCCGGGCCATCGCCTGGGTCGCGGCGACATTCGCTTCGCCAGCAGCTTCATGCAGGTAGAACCACGCGCGGTAGGCGGGTTGCAGGGTGTTGGCGCACCAGAACATCCAGCGGTAGGCGGCGCCGCGTGCGGGCGTACCCGGCGCCGGCAGCAGGCCGGCCTCGGGGTGGCGGTCGGCCAGGTACAGCGCGATGGCGGCCGCTTCGGTCAGCACCTGGCCGTCGATCATCAGCGTCGGTACCACGCCTGCCGGGTTCAGCGCCAGATACTGCGCGGACTTGTGCTCGCGCCGATCAAAATCCAGCAGCACCAGTTCGTGCTCAATGCCCAGTTCGATCAGCAGCCAGTGCACCACCAGCGAGGCGGTGCTGACAGACCCATACAGCGTAGTGCGCATGCGACGACTCCGGTTGCGGGAAACGCCGATTATGCGCCCATGCGCTCAACCACCGCCGCACGACGCCATGCAGCTGTCCGCGTCCTGGCTGCAGCCGATCAACGGCGACTGGTCCATGCAGGCCTGCGCCTGTGACATGCACGAGCGCCGCATCTCGTCATCCTTGATCCGGTCGCACTTGCTCGCCGCCTGCGCATCGCAGGTCGAGCGGCGGTCCGAATCGGAGCGGGCCAGGCAGGCGTTGCGGTACTGCTGGCACGCCATCACGCATTGCGCGCTGGCGTTGTTGCCGGGTGCGCCGTCGTACAGATCGCCGCTGCTGCTGCAGGCGGCGAGGGAAACAACACATAACAGCGCAAGGCATCGAAACAATGACATTGGACACTCCCTGTTCAATACACCGGAAAACCCAGCGAAGCCTAGCAGCGCCAACCTTCGTGCGGCGTCAAACGAAAAACGGCGCCCTGCGGCGCCGTTTTCCTGCAACCGGTGGGGTTTACTCCACCACCACCGGAATCTTGCCAATGCGGGCCTGCCATTCGCGCGGGCCGGTCTTGTGCACCGATTCGCCGGTGGAATCGACCGCCACGGTCACCGGCATGTCCTGCACGGTGAACTCGTAGATCGCTTCCATGCCCAGGTCGGCGAAGCCGACGACCTTGGCGGCCTTGATCGCCTTGGACACCAGGTAGGCCGAACCACCGACGGCCATCAGGTAGGCCGACTTGTGCTTCTTGATGGCCTCGATGGCGGCCGGGCCGCGCTCGGCCTTGCCGACCATGCCCAGCAGGCCGGTCTGTGCCAGCACCTGCTCGGTGAACTTGTCCATGCGGGTCGCGGTGGTCGGGCCGGCCGGGCCCACCACTTCGTCGCGCACCGGATCGACCGGGCCGACGTAGTAGATGAAGCGACCCTTCAGATCGACCGGCAGTTCCTCGCCCTTGTTGAGCATGTCGACCATGCGCTTGTGCGCGGCGTCGCGGCCGGTCAGCAGCTTGCCGTTGAGCAGCAGGGTCTGGCCCGGCTTCCAGTTGGCCACGTCTTCCGGGGTGATCGTGTCCAGGTCCACGCGGGTGCCCTTCGACGAATCGTAGGTCAGCTTCGGCCAGTCTTCCAGCGACGGCGGGTCCAGCATCACCGGGCCGCTGCCATCCAGGGTGAAGTGCGCATGGCGGGTCGCCGCGCAGTTCGGGATCATCGCCACCGGCAGGTTGGCCGCGTGGGTCGGGTAATCGTTGATCTTGATGTCGAGCACGGTGGTCAGGCCACCCAGGCCCTGCGCGCCGATGCCCAGCGCGTTGACCTTCTCGTACAGCTCCAGGCGCAGCTGTTCGATGCGGTTGGACGCACCACGGGCCTGCAGATCGGTGATGTCGATCGGCTCCATCAGCGCTTCCTTGGCCAGCAGCATCGCCTTTTCAGCGGTGCCGCCGATGCCGATGCCGAGCATGCCCGGCGGGCACCAGCCGGCGCCCATGGTCGGCACGGTCTTCAGCACCCAGTCGACGATCGAGTCGGACGGGTTGAGCATGGCGAACTTGGTCTTGGCTTCCGAACCACCGCCCTTGGCGGCGACGATGACGTCGACGGTGTTGCCCGGCACCACCTTGACGTTGACCACGCCCGGGGTGTTGTCCCTGGTGTTGATGCGCTTGCCGGCCGGATCAGCCAGCACCGAGGCGCGCAGCTTGTTGTCCGGGTGCAGGTAGGCGCGGCGCACGCCTTCGTTGGCCATGTCTTCCACGCCCATGGTCGCGTCGTCCCAGCGCACGTCCATGCCGATTTCCAGGAACACGGTGACGATGCCGGTGTCCTGGCAGATCGGACGGTGGCCTTCGGCGCACATCCGCGAATTGATCAGGATCTGGGCCATCGCTTCCTTCGCGGCCGGCGACTCCTCGCGCTCGTAGGCGGCGGCGAGGTTCTTGATGTAGTCGACCGGGTGGTAGTACGAGATGTACTGCAGCGCGTCGGCGATGGACTGGATGAGGTCTTCCTGCTTGATCGATGTCACGGCTTGCTCGCTTGCTCGAGGCTGGCGGGGGTAATCCCCCATTTTACCCCCTCCCCCGCCCGCAGGATCACAATCGTAGGGTCGAAGCCCCCTGCAGGGGGCTCCGACCCCACCCACCTGTCACGCTTCATCCCTGCCCGGCGTCCTGGTCGACATGAACACTGAATCCGCCTTCCAGACCCACCGCCCGCGCCTGATGGCGCTGGCCTACCGCCTGCTGGGCAGCCGCAGCGATGCCGAGGACGTGGTCCAGGATGCCTGGCTGCGCTGGTCCGGCGCCGATCCGGCCGCCGTGCGCGACCCCGAGGCCTGGCTGGTCACCACCACCACCCGGCTGGGCCTGGACCGCCTGCGTGCGGCCCGGCGCGAGCGGGTGCACTACGTCGGCCCGTGGCTGGCTGAACCGCTGGAGATCAGCCTGGCGGTAGAACCGGCCAGCGACCCGGCCGTGGCCCATGTCCGCGCCGACGAGGTCTCGGTGGCCTTCCTGACCCTGCTGGAGCAGCTGGGCCCGGAGGAGCGCGCCGCCTTCCTGCTGAAGGAGGCCTTCGACCACGACTACCGGCAGATCGCCGCGCTGCTCGGCCTGACCGAGGCCAACTGCCGCCAGCTGGTGCACCGTGCCAGACAGCGCCTGCAGGCCGGACGGCCGCGCTTCAACGCCGATGCCGGCCAGCACCGGCAGCTGCTGGCGCGCTTCATGGACGCCACCCAGCGTGGCGACAGCGAGGCCATCCAGGCGCTGCTGCATGCCAACGCGCGGCTGGTGTCCGATGGCGGCGGCGTGGTCACTGCGGCGGTGCGCCCGCTGCTGGGCGCCGAGCGTATCGGCCGCCTGTTCTGGGCCATCACGCGCCGCGGCCTGGGCCACACCGCGCAGCTGGGCTGGGTCAATGGCGAGCCGGCGATCCTGCGCTTCCTCGGCGACCAGCTGCATTCGATCACCACTGTGGACGTGGTCGATGGGCGCATCGCCAACGTGTACAACGTGCTCAATCCGGAAAAACTGCGCGGGGGTGTCACGAACGCGGACGGCACGGCGTCCTTGTAGTGAAAGACGGCCACCGTGGCCGTCGTGGAGCTGAAAATGTCCGACCCTGCCTCTCCCCGCGTCCCCTACACCCGCCTGGCCGCCGATGCCTTCAAGGGCCTGCTGGCCACCAGCAAGGCGGTGCATGACAGTTCGATCGACCCGACGCTGATGGAACTGCTGTTCCTGCGCGTGTCCCAGCTCAATGGTTGCGGCTACTGCATGGACATGCACGGCACCGCACTGCGCAAGGGCGGCATCGAGCCGCGCAAGCTGGATACGCTGCCGGCCTGGCACGAAAGCCGTTTCTTCGATGCACGCGAGCGTGCCGCGCTGGGCTGGGCCGAGGCCCTGACCCGGCTGACCGAGCGCGCGCCGTCGCAGGCGGCATTCGATGCACTGGCACCGCACTTCAATGAGAAGGGCATCAGTGACCTGAGCATGGGGATTGCGGTGATCAATGCCTGGAACCGGCTGGGTGCCGGGCTGCTGCCGCCGCTGCCATAAGGGGGGTTTACTGGCCGGGCTGCGCCCGGCACCCGCAGAGGCGACTGCCAGAGCCAGAGCCAGAGCAAAGGCAACGTCAACCGCTGAGGTTCCGCGGGATGGCGGGGTGGGTCAGGTCGCAGGGGACGCTGCAAGTACGTCCATGTAAGCTCGGTCGCCGCATCCATGCGGCTCACGCCCCGGCGACCTGACCCACCCCGCCGTCGACAGTTTCCCGCGTCCTGTCGGAACGGCATCCCGTGCCAGCTGCTGGTGGTGGGTGCCGACCGTTGGTCGGCACGGTAGATCCAGGCACGCATGGATGAAGGGGTCAGATCCCTGTGCGCTGCAAAGGGATCTGACCCCCTCTCCACGCGTTACGCGCGCACAATGTCGGCATGCCTCCTGCCCCCGAGAAGAAACCCAGCCTGCGCCAGCGCTTCAAGGCGATGCGCAACCTGCCGCCGTTCCTGCGCCAGGTCTGGCAGACCAGCCCACTGTTGACCGCTACCAGCCTCGGCCTGCGCCTGATCCGTGCACTGCTGCCGGTGGCGATGCTGTATGTGGGCAAGCTCATCATCGATACCGCGCTGCACCTGAGTCAGCATGGGGCCGGGTTCCCGCCGCTGGGTGAGGCGCTGTCCAGTGGTTTGTTGAATCCGCTGTTGGGCCTGCTGGCGCTGGAATTCGGCCTGGCCATCGCCTCCGACCTGCTCGGCCGGCTGGTCAGCTATGCCGATGCACTGCTGTCGGAGCTGTTCGCCAACGCCACCAGCGTGCGCCTGATGGAACACGCCGCCACGCTGGACCTGGAGGACTTCGAAGACCCCGATCTGCAGGACAAGCTTGACCGCGCGCGGCGCCAGACCATGGGCCGGATGAACCTGATGAGCCAGCTGTTCGGCCAGGTGCAGGATGCGATCACCGTGGCCAGCCTGGCGGTCGGCCTGCTGGTCTACGCGCCGTGGCTGATCCTGCTGCTGGCGCTGGCACTGGTGCCGGCCTTCATCGGCGAATCGCATTTCAACGCCGCCGGTTACAGCCTCAATTTCTTGTGGACGCCCGAGCGGCGCCAGCTGGACTACCTGCGCCAGCTCGGTGCCAGCGTGGAAACGGCCAAGGAAGTGAAGATCTTCAATCTGCATCGCTTCCTGGTGGAGCGCTACCGGCGCCTGTCCGCGGCCCTGTTCCTGGCCAACCGCGCGCTGGCGCGGCGGCGCGCATTCTGGGGCACGGTGCTGGCCGCACTGGGCACGCTGGGTTATTACACCGCCTATGCCTATATCGCCTGGCGCACGGTACGCGGCGATTTCTCGATCGGCGACCTGACCTTCCTCGCCGGCAGTTTCCTGCGCCTGCGCCAGCTGCTGGAAGGCCTGCTCATCGGCTTCTCGCAGGTGGCCAGCCAGGCGTTGTACCTGGACGACCTGTATTCGTTCTTCCAGATTGAACCGGAAATCCATTCGCGCGAGGGCGCCGCCAGCGTGCCGAGGCCGATCCAGCAGGGCTTCGTGTTTGAGAACGTCGGCTTCCGCTATCCCGATGCCGAGCAGTGGGCGGTGCGCCACCTCGATTTCCAGCTGCAGGCCGGTGAGGTGCTGGCGCTGGTGGGCGAGAACGGTGCCGGCAAGACTACCCTGGTAAAGCTGCTGGCGCGGCTGTACGAGCCGGACGAAGGCCGCATCCTGCTCGACGGCCGCGACCTGCGCGACTACGACCTGGACGATCTGCGCGCCAACCTGGGCGTGATCTTCCAGGATTTCGTGCGCTACAACCTCACCGCCGGCGAGAACATCGGCGTCGGCCAGGTCGAGGCGATGGCCGACCAGGCCCGCATCGCCGATGCCGCGCGCCGGGGCATGGCCGAAGAGGTGATCGATGCCCTGCCCGGCGGCTACGAGCAGCTGATCGGCCGCCGCTTCAAGCAGGGCATGGACCTGTCCGGGGGGCAGTGGCAGAAGATCGCCATCGCCCGCGCGTGGATGCGCGACGCGCAGGTGATGATCCTCGACGAACCGACCGCCGCGCTCGACGCCCGCGCCGAGTTTGAGGTGTTCCAGCGCTTCCGCGAACTGGCCGACCGGCGCACCGCCGTGCTCATCTCGCACCGGTTTTCCTCGGTGCGCATGGCCGACCGCATCCTGGTGCTGGCCGAGGGCCGGCTGGAGGCCAGCGGCACCCACGAGGAGCTGATGGCCCAGGGCGGGCGCTACGCCGAGCTGTTCGAACTGCAGGCCGCCGGGTATCGCTGAGCGGCCCTGAGAACGCCTCTCGTTCCGGATAATGAGAACCCCTCTCATTTGAGGTAGAATGGCGGGGACGAATCCATTGCCTGAATGTGCCCCCATGTCTTCCGCTTTCGGCGCCGAAACGGTGCTTGAGGTCCGCCACTGGACCGATGCCTACTTCAGTTTCACCCTCACCCGCGACAGCGGCTTCCGTTTCGAGAACGGCCAGTTCGTGATGATCGGCCTGGAGACCGAGGCGCGGCCGCTGCTGCGCGCGTACTCCATCGCCAGCGCCAACTGGGAAGAACACCTGGAGTTCTTCAGCATCAAGGTGCAGGACGGCCCGCTGACCTCGCGCCTGCAGCACATCAAGCCGGGCGACAAGGTGCTGGTCGGCAAGAAGCCCACCGGCACCCTGCTGATCAGCGATCTGCACCCGGGCAAGAACCTGTACCTGCTGGGTACCGGCACCGGCATGGCGCCGTGGCTGTCGGTCATCAAGGACCCGGAAACCTATGAGCGCTTCGAGAAAGTGATCCTTTGCCACGGCGTGCGCTACGAGAAGGACCTGGCCTATCGCGATTACTTCGAGAAGGAGCTGCGTGAGCACGAGTTCCTCGGCGAGATGATCGGCGACAAGCTGCTGTACTACCCGGCCGTCACCCGCGAGCCGTTCGCCAACCAGGGCCGCCTGACCCAGCTGATGGAAAGCGGCGAGATGCAGCGCACCCTGGGCCTGCCGGAACTGAGCCCGGAAAACGATCGCGCGATGATCTGCGGCAGCCCGCAGATGCTGGCCGATCTGCGCACCGTGCTCGACGCGCGTGGCTTCCAGGTGTCGCCGCGTATCGGCCAGCCCGGCCACTACGTGTTCGAACGCGCTTTCGTCGAAAAATAAGGTGCCTCGGTAGCGCCGGGCCATGCCCGGCGGATCACGGGGTAGAGCCGAGCCTGCGCTCGGCTTGCGCGCGCAGCGAGCCTGCATCGTTCGCCGAACAGCAGCCGAGCATGGGCTCGGCTCTACAGGAGCGCTTGATCGGTAGCGCCGGGGCATGCCCGGCGGATCACGAGGTAGAGCCGAGCCTACGCTCGGCTTGCGCGCGCAGCGCGCCTGCATCGGTCACCGAACAGCAGCCGAGCATGGGCTCGGCTCTACAGGAGCGCTTCATCGGTAGCGCCGGGCCATGCCCGGCGGATAGCGTTCACAGCAGCGCTTCGATCGCGATGCGCAGCTGTTCCGGTGCGGTGGTCGGCGCATAGCGCGCCACCACCTGGCCCTGGCGGTCGAGCAGGAACTTGCTGAAGTTCCATTTGATGCGGGCGATGCCCAGCAGCCCGCGCTTTTCGTGCGACAGCCAGTGCCACAGCGGGTCGGCGCCCTCGCCATTGACCTCGATCTTCTGCGACAGCGGGAAGCTGACTGGATAGTCCAGCGAACAGAACTGGCGGATCTGCGCCGCGTCACCCGGCTCCTGCCCACCGAACTGGTTGCAGGGGAAGCCGATCACCACCAGGCCACGGTCGCGGTAGTCCTGCCACAGCTGTTCCAGGCCGGTGTACTGCGGGGTGAAGCCACAGCGGCTGGCGACGTTGACCAGCAGCAGCGGCCGTCCCTGGTACTGCGCCAATGCCTGCGGCTGGCCACCCAGGTCAACGAAACCGAAGTCGAAGGCGTTGGGCATGGCGTACCGTCCGGAGGGGGAGCCCCATGGTAATCGCAGGGCGCGCCGGTTTGCGCCGCCGGGCATGCCTTTTGACACAAGTGGCGCCCGGGCCGGGCGGGTTAACCTCGGGCACTTGTCTGTCTTACCGGAGTACCGCCTTGACCACCCGCCTTGCCCTTGCCGTGGCCATGACCCTCGGCCTTGCCCTGCCCGCCTATTCGGCCAGCGCCGCCACCCCGGCCGCTGCCGCCAACGCCCAGCAGGCCAACCCGTTCTTCGCCGACAGCCCGCTGCCGCTGCACTTCCCGCAGTTCGACAAGATCAAGGACAGCGACTTCGCCCCGGCCTTTGACGTCGGCATGGCGCAGCAGCTGAAGGAAGTGGAGGCGATCGCCAACACCAAGGCCAAGCCGACCTTCGACAACACCATCATCGCCCTGGAAAAGAGCGGTGACGTGCTGGACCGCGCGACCACCGTGTTCTTCAGCCTGGTCGGCGCCGACACCAACGATGCGCGCAAGAAGCTGCAGGCCGACTACTCGGCGAAGTTCGCCGCGCACAGCGATGCGATCGCGCTGAACGGCAAGCTGTTCGCCCGCATCCAGGCGCTGTACGACACCCGCAGCCAGCTGGGCCTGGACGCCGAAGGCGTGCGCCTGGTCGAGAAGTACTACGACAACTACGTGCGCTCCGGCGCCAAGCTGTCCGAGGCCGACAAGGCGACGCTGAAGACCATGAACGCCGAGCTGGCCAACCTGGGCACCAAGTTCAGCCAGAACGTGCAGTCGGAAGTGAACGCCTCGGCGATCACCGTCGACGACGTCAAGCAGCTCGACGGCCTGTCCCAGGAACAGATCGCCGCCGCCGCCGAAGCCGCCAAGGCCCGCGGCCTGGAAGGCAAGTACGTGATCACCCTGCTCAACACCACCGGCCAGCCGCCGCTGACCAACCTGGCCAACCGCGACCTGCGCCAGAAGATCTACGAAGCCTCGATCACCCGTGGCAGCCGCGGTGGTGAGTTCGACAACACCGCCCTGGTCTCGCGCATCATGCAGCTGCGCGCCGACAAGGCGAAGCTGATGGGCTTCCCGAACTTCGCCGCGTACAACCTGACCAACCAGACCGCGAAGAACCCCGAAGCCGTCAACGCGATGCTGGGCAAGCTGGCCCCGGCCGCCGTGGCCAACGCCAAGCGCGAAGCCGCCGACCTGCAGGCGATGATCGACAAGGAACAGAAGGCCGCCGGCAAGAAGACGTTCGCGCTGGAGCCGTGGGACTGGGCGTTCTACAGCGAGAAGGTGCGCCAGGCCAAGTACAACTTCGACGAATCCCAGCTCAAGCCGTACTTCGAAATGAAGAACGTGCTGGAGAACGGCGTGTTCTTCGCCGCCAACCAGGAATTCGGCCTGACCTTCAAGCAGCGCACCGACCTACCGGTGTACCACGATGACGTCACCGTCTATGACGTGTTCGATGCCGACGGCAGCCAGCTGGCGATCTTCATCTTCGACCCATACGCGCGTGCGTCCAAGCGCGGTGGCGCCTGGATGAACTCCTACGTCTCGCAGTCCAAGCTGACCGGCTTCAAGCCGGTGGTCGCCAACCACCTCAACATCCCCAAGCCGCCGGCCGGCCAGCCGACCCTGCTGACCTGGGATGAGGTGAGCACCACCTTCCACGAATTCGGCCACGCCCTGCACGGCATGTTCTCCAACGTGAAGTACCCGTACTTCTCGGGCACCGCCGTGCCGCGCGACTTCGTCGAGTTCCCCTCGCAGGTGAACGAAATGTGGGCCGACAACCCGGCCATCCTGAAGAACTACGCCAAGCACTACCAGAACGGCTCGGCGATGCCGCAGGCGCTGCTGGACAAGGTGCTGGCCGCGGCCAAGTTCAACCAGGGCTTCGCCACCACCGAGTACCTGGGTGCAGCGATGCTGGACCAGAACTGGCACCAGCTGGCGGCCGACAAGGTGCCGGCGGCGAAGGACGTGATGGCCTTCGAGCGCGCCGCGCTGGAGAAGGACGGCATCTACTACGCGGCGGTTCCGCCGCGCTACCGTACCCCGTACTTCAGCCACATCATGGGCGGCTACTCGGCCGGCTACTACGCCTACATCTGGTCGGAAGTGCTGGACGCCAACACCCAGAAGTGGTTCAAGGACAACGGTGGCCTGAGCCGCAAGAACGGCGACCACTTCCGCGCGACCCTGCTGTCCAAGGGTGGCAGCGTGGATGCCATGCAGCTGTTCCGCGATTTCGCCGGCCACGAGCCGCAGATCGAACCGCTGCTGGAAAAGCGTGGCCTGACCGGCGCCGGCAACTGATCGCCCGCGCGGTCGCGTGAAATGAAAACCGCCCGGGAAACCGGGCGGTTTTTTATTGGAGCCATCCGCTCATGGCGTGGATCTACTGGTGGGTGCCGACCGCTCTACCGCGGCGCCACGTACCCGCCGCGCACACCCTCCGGCGACAGCACCAGCTGCCACAGCTGCGCATGCCGGCAGCGGAACGTGGCCATCGACCCGGCCAGGTAGAACCGCCACATGCGGCGGAAATGCTCGTCGTAGCGCGCGTCCAGCTGCGGCCACGCCGCCTCCACGTTGCGCCGCCACGCCTGCAGGGTCAGGTCGTAGTCGGTGCCGAAATTGTGCCAGTCCTCCAGCACGAAGCGCCCTTCGAAGGCGCGGGTGATCTGCGCGGCCGACGGCAGCATCGAATTGGGAAAGATGTAGCGCGCTATCCATGGATCGGTGCGGTGGCGGGACACGTTGCTGCCGATGCTGTGCAACAGCAGCAGCCCGCGCGGTGACAGGCAGCGCCGCGCCACCTCGAAGAAGCGGTCGTAGTTCTTGTCGCCCACGTGCTCGAACATGCCGATCGAAAACACCGCGTCGCACGGCTCGTCCAGTTCGCGGTAATCCTGCAGGCGGATCTCGATGGGCAGACCGGCGCACAGCTCGCGCGCGTAGGCTGCCTGCTCCTGCGAGATGGTCACGCCCACGCCGCTGACGCCATGACGCTCGGCGGCATACTTCAGTGCCTCGCCCCAGCCACAGCCGATGTCCAGCACGCGCTGGCCCGGGCGCAGGCCCAGCTTGCGGCAGACCAGGTCGAGCTTGGCCTCCTGCGCGGCATCCAGATCGACGGCGTTGCGCCAGTAGCCACAGCTGTAGACCAGGCGCTGGCCGAGCATGGCCTGGTACAGGTCGTTGCCGAGGTCGTAATGGCGGCGGCCGACTTCATAGCTGCCCTGCCCGGCCTGCAGGTTGAACAGCCGCGCCTTCAGCGCATCGGCCAGCTCGCGCCAGCCATGCACGCGATCATCGACGTGCGCCATCATCAGCTGGACCAGGAATTCGTCGAGGACGTTGGCGTCCCACCAGCCGTCCATGTAGCTTTCGCCCAGCCCGAGCGAACCGTGGGCGATGACCCGCGCGAAGAAGCGCGGGTCATGCACCTGGATGTCCTGCGGCTGGGTGCCGCCGATGCGGACCCCGGCTTCCTGGAGCAGGCCGGCAACCCGCTCCTGCAACCCTGTGTCCACGCGTCCTCCGTCTGCGGTTACCCGCGTGCGAACAGCGCCACGTAATCCTTGGCCACGTGCGGCAGCAGCACCGTGGCCGGCACATCGGCCGTCTGCGTGCCGTCCGAATACGGGCCCACCTGGTAGGGCGGGAACACGAAACGCAGCGCCGTGATCTGGCCCTTGTCGTTGGTCAGCGGCTGGAACTGGCTGAAGTTCTCGGCCTGCGGGCCGGTGCCCTCGGCAATCATCCGCGAGGCATTGCGCAGCGATTCCTGCAGGTCGGCCGGCTGCATGTCCTCACCGCTGAGGCGGGTGGCCACGCGCTCGCGCAGCTGGTCGGCGACGAAATCGCTGATCGCCTTCCAGCCCTTCTCATCGGCCACCAGCGTGCCGGCGCTGAGCATCTGCTGCTGTTGCGGCAGCCACACGAAGCGCGCCACCAGCGGCTCGCCATGGGCGCCACCGGTGTAGCGGCTGCCATCGGCACTGACCACCACCAGCTGCGGGGTCTCCAGCACCTTCTCGAAGCTCAGCGACAGCTCGTACGGCATGGTCGGCTTGTCGTTGCCCAGCCCGTCCAGCGCCTGCTGCAGGTCGCCGCGGGCGGAGGTGGCGTAGTCCTGCAGCGCGCGCGCCAGGCCCGGGTAGCGGTCGATGCCGGCCGGGTAGCTGATGCCGACCACTTCGCGGTCGTTGTTCTCCACCACGTCGCGCAGGTCCAGCGGCGCTTCGGTGGCAGGCGTCGGCTCGGTCGCGGCAGCTTCTGCCGCCGGTGCCGCATCGGGGGCCGGAGCCGCCTCTTCACCACGCTGGCAACCGGCCAGCAGCAGCACGCCCATTGCGCCGGCCAGCGCGCTCACGCGCAGCAGCCGGTTGTTTCCAGTCTTCATCGGGATCCCCTGTTCATGTTCGTACATCATGGCCTGCGATGGCTGAAGCGTGGCCCGCTGCATTCAGCCTACCAGCAGGTCGTGAAACTCCTCGTGGCGCTGCAGGAACGCCTCGGCATAGGCGCAGGCCGGCACCACCTTGTACCTGTGCTCGCGGGCGAAGCGCAGCGCGACGCGGGTCAGCTCACCGGCGATGCCGCGGCCGGCGATCGGCTCGGGCACCTCGGTATGGGTGATGACCATGCGCCGCCGTTTGATCTGGTAGTCCAGCAGTGCCCGCTGTCCACGCACATGGGCGATGAAACGGTGGTTGGCCTGGTCGTGCTCGACCTCGTAGGCCAGACCGGGGGGCGTGACCGAAGCCATGGGACTGTCTCCTGCGACGACTGCGCGCATGGTGCGCAGCCGGGCGCCATGACCGTGTGAAGCCTGAACAGGGGCAGGTCTGGACGGTCTGCGTCAGATCCGGACCCTCAAGCTGCAGCGATGTCGGCCGCTATCCCCTCTGGAGGGATACGGCCCGATTGGCACGCCCCTTGCGATCATTGCCCCTGTGTCATGCCTTTGGAGGCCCGCCATGCACCCCAGCGATTCCCATGCCGATACCGACCACGCCCTGCTGGAGGGCCTGCTGCAGCTGGCAGTGGAAGGTCAGACCGACGACCAGGACTTCCAGCGGATCGGCGAGGAGGTGTACTCGCGCCTGCTCGACACCTACGGCCAGAACATCCGGGCAGCCTGAGCCGCCACGCGGGTCGGATCCCGGGGGATCCGACCCTCGCCCCTCAGCGGCCGAACCCGAAGGTCGGGTTCGACAGCTGCGCCAGGAAGTGGCCGAAGATGGCCGGCTGCATGGCCAGCATGAAGATCACGCCGAACGCGGCACCGGCCAGGTGCGCGCTGTGGTTGATGCGGTCGCCGCCACGCTTGTCCATCCAGATGCTGTAGCCGACGTAGAACACGGCATAGATGATCGCCGGCGCCGGAATGAAGAACACCAGGATGATTGTCCACGGGCTGAGCAGGATGAAGGCGAACAGCACTGCCGACACCGCGCCCGACGCGCCCAGGCTCAGGTAGTTCGGGTTCTTCTGGTTCTTCAGGTAGCTCGGCAGGATCGAGACCAGCAGCGCCCCCAGGTAGAACGCCGGGTAGGTCAGCCAGCTGCCGGTCAACGACAGCATCACCTTCTCGATCTGCCCGCCGAAGAAGAACAGCGTGATCATGTTGAAGATCAGGTGCGACCAGTCGGCATGGACGAAGCCGTAGGTGATCAGGCGGTCGTACTGGCGGTGGCGGTCCACCGCCGGCGGCCACAGGATCAGGCGGTCAGCCAGCTTGCGGTTGTTGAACGCCATCCACGACAGGAGGGCGGTGATGGCGATCAACAGCAGATTGACGGGGGTCATGTCGGCTCAGGCTCAGGCAGTGCGGTAGTTGTCGACCATACGATACCGTTTTGCATACCAACCGAAGGCCAACGCCGCAACGAACGCGAAACCAGCGAAGAAGAACATCAGGAACGCTGCCTCGCTGAGACCGGTCGCGGCGATCTTCTCGGTCACCGTATGGTTGCGCACGGCTGCATTCGACAGCAGGACCCACAGGTTGCCGATGGTGGTGGTCAGGTTCCAGAAACTCATCACCACCCCCTTCATGGCGTGCGGCGCCTGGCTGTAGGCGAACTCCAGGCCGGTGGCCGAGACCAGCACCTCACCGAAGGTCAGCAGCGCGTACGGCAGCATCTGCCAGAAGATGGACATGGCGTTGCCGCCATCCATCACCACCTGGATGCCACCGACCACGATCCAGGCCAGGCCGCTGAAGGCGATGCCGGCGGTCATCCGGCGCAGCGCAGTCGGCTCGAAGCCGAAGCGGCGCAGGGCCGGGTACAGCACCAGGTTGTTGAACGGGATCAGGATCATCACCAGCAGCGGGTTCAGCGCCTGCATCTGCGAGGCGGTGAACCAGCTCGGCATCTGCATCTGCTGGCCCTGCAGGACCCAGGTCGACGCCTTCTGGTCGAACAGCGAGAAGAACGGGGTGGTCAGGGCGAAGATGACCAGCACGCGCATCACCGAGCGCACGCCTTCCACGGCTTCGGCCGGGTGCTGGCCACGGGCGCGGTCAAGCTGCATCCAGGTGCCGCCGCCGATGCCGGCCAGGACCAGCACCAGCGCGATGCACAGGCAGATGACGATGCCCAGGCTGCCGACCAGGCCCAGCGAGGCCACCGCCAGCACCACGCCGGCCACGGCCATGGCCAGGCCCGGACGGCCCTGCCCGGCCACGCGCGTGGTGAGCGCGGTGCGCACCACGTTGGCGAACGAATGCGGGTCCTTCGGCGGCAGCGGCACCAGCACGTAGCGCCTGCGGCCCAGCCAGAACACGAAGGTGGCGATGAACATCAGGATGCCCGGGATGCCGAACGCCCACTGCGGGCCCCAGTTCTTCAGCACGAGCGGGATCAGCAGCGAGGCGAACAGCGAGCCGAAGTTGATGATCCAGTAGAAGGCATCGAAGACGAACTTGGCCAGGTGCTTGTTGCTCTGGTCGAACTGGTCACCCATGAACGAGGCCACCAGCGGCTTGATGCCACCGGCACCCAGCGCGATCAGGCCCAGGCCGAGGAAGAAGCCTTCGCGGCTGTTCTCGAACAGCGCCAGGCAGAGATGGCCGGCGCAGTAGACCAGGCTGAACCAGAGAATGGTGTGGTACTTGCCAAAGAACCTGTCGGCCAGCCAGCCACCGAGCAGCGGGAAGAAGTACACGCCGATCATGAAGCTGTGCATGATGTCCTTGGCTTCACCGGCGCGGCCTTCCGCAGTGATTTCCTGCAGCAGCAGCGAGGTGATCAGGAACTGCACCAGGATGTTGCGCATCCCGTAGAAGCTGAACCGTTCGCAGGCCTCATTGCCGATGATGTAGGGGATCTGGCGCGGCATCTTTCCCTGGCCGGCGATGGGGGCGACTGCGTCGTGGCTCATCCTGTAAGGCATTCCTGCAAAGCGAAAGGCGCAGTTTACGGAAGCAGTGGCTGCTAAGCACGCTGCACGGCTGCATGACAGCGCCACCGATCCATGGCAGGCGGTCGCGACCCTGCCGGAAGTCACGGCACCTGCACGGCAAAAGCGTAAACTTATCGTTATGCGCCACCGCCCCCCTGCCCGCCTCCTGCTTGGTTGCCTCGTGCTGCTGCTGGCTGCACCCGCGTGGGCGCGACCGCAGGCCACGCCGCTGGCAGGTACCGCCGCATACGAGGGCCGGCAGCTGACCGTGGCCGCGCTGGAACTGCCCAGCCGCGATGACGCGCAGTGGAAGCAGCGCCGCGAACAGGTGCTGCAACTACTGACCGAACTGCAGCCGGATGTGATCTCCGTGCAGCAGGTGCTGCAGCATCAGGGGCGCAATCCCGCCTGCTGGCTGGCCAGCCGGCTGCGCTACAGCTGCGATTTCGTCACTGCCGACCCGCCCAGCCAGCCGCTGCGGCACGGCAATGCGATGCTGACCCGGCTGCCGGTGAGCGAGGACGGGGTGACCCTGCTGCATCCGCCGGGCACCTTCAGCGCGGCCGGCATGATGCGGCTGCGGATGGGCGAGGCCCTGCTCAACGTCTATGTCGCCCGCCTGCGCCCCGACCCGGACGAGGCCACGGCACGCCAGCACCAGACCAGCGACCTGATGACCTGGATCGGCGCCACGTCCGATGGCATGCCCAGCCTGATCGCCGGCGACTTCGCCGCAGCGACCCCCGAACTGGTACGCAGCACGCCCGGCTTCCAGCCGGCGCGGCGCAACCCCGGCGGCAGGCCCGACGCCCCGGCCGCCAGCGGTGGCGGCGCCAGCGGCCATGGCCTCGACGTACTGTTCCAGGTCAAGTATTTCGGCGGCATCCGCCAGCAGGCGATCCTGCTGCCCGCCGACGGCGACCTGCCCGGCCTGCGGCTTGGCGTGATGGCCACGCTGCGGCTGCAGGGTGTGCCGGCTATCAACGAATAGGGATGCCATGGTTGCCGGCCAGCGGCCGGCACTACCCCGTTTCCGGCGGATGCGGTCACACGAAAACAAAAAGGCCGGGGTTTCCCCCGGCCTCTTCGTTTCATCCAGTCACCGCACTCAGGCGATGGCTTCCTGGTAACGACGCTCGACTTCGTTCCAGTCGATGACGTTGAAGAACGCGCCGATGTATTCCGGGCGACGGTTCTGGTACTTCAGGTAGTAGGCGTGTTCCCACACGTCCAGGCCGAGGATCGGCGTGTTGCCTTCCATCAGCGGGCTGTCCTGGTTGCCGGTGCTCTCGACCACGACCTTCTTGTCCGGGGTCACGCTCAGCCACGCCCAGCCGCTGCCGAAGCGGGTCAGCGCAGCCTTGGTGAAGGCGTCCTTGAACTTGTCGAAACCACCCAGGTCCTTGTCGATGGCCTTGGCTACGTCACCGACCGGGTTGCCGCCGGCGTTGGGGGCCATCACGGTCCAGAACAGCGAGTGGTTGGCGTGGCCACCACCGTTGTTGCGCACCGGACCCTGCAGGTTCTCGGGCAGCGACTTCAGCTTCTTCACCAGCTCTTCGACCGGCAGGTCAGCGTACTCGGTGCCTTCCAGCGCCGCGTTGACGTTGTTGATGTAGGTCTGGTGATGCTTGGTGTGATGGATTTCCATCGTTGCCGCATCGATGTTCGGTTCCAGCGCGTCGTAGGCGTAGGACAGCTTGGGCAGGGTGTAGGCCATGATGCATCTCCTGATAGCGAGGGCACCCGACGGCGTCGTCGGGCGGTGCGCGTTGAATGATGGGGACAGACCTTGATGTTACCAAGGGGGATGTAAAGGAAATTGCGTCCTGGAGGTGATTGCATTGGCAATTGTTACGCAGCAGTGACGCGGCCACCGCTCCTCATGCACGATGCAGCGCGCAGGCGCTACAGTGCACGCACTTCCCTCGCCCGCCACGGCCCATGCGCAATCCCCGGCTGTTGATCACCGCCATCGCCCTGCTGCTGCTTGGGCTGATCGCCAACCATTTCCTGCAGCGGCCGCCGGCACCGCAGTTCGCGCCGGACCTGCAGGGCGCCAGCAACCGCAGCGCGCCTGCCGCGCGCCCCGCGGGCAGCGACCAGCGTGATGGCCTGCCCGGTTTCCTGCCTGCCGAGGCGCGGCAGACCATCGCCCTCATCCAGCGCGGCGGCCCCTTCCCGCACCGCCAGGACGGCACCACCTTCGGCAACCGCGAGCAGCGCCTGCCGCAGCGGCCGCGCGGTTACTACCGTGAGTACACGGTCGATACCCCTGGCGCCTCCAACCGCGGCGCGCGCCGCATCATCACCGGCGGCGACCCGCCGCAGGCGTGGTATTACACCGACGATCACTACGATTCGTTCCGCAGCTTCACCGTAACGGCCCCGGGAGAACGCCCATGAGCCACGACGATTTCGGCCTCGGCCTGCATGACATCAACAACGCTGGCGTCTATGCCATCGATACCGGCGACATCAGCGACCTGGCGGCGGCCATGCGCGATGCATCGCTGAAGGTGATCCGCATCGACCTGCACGGCGTAACCGACAAACGCACCCTGCTGGCGCGACTGGCCGCGCAGCTGGATTTCCCGGCCGGCTTCGGCGGCAACTGGGATGCACTGGCCGACAACCTGCGCGACCTGCAGTGGCTGCCGGCACCGGGCTACGCACTGTTCCTGGCCGATGTGGATGCGCTGCGCGCGGGCGCGGCGAAGGACTTCGACACGCTGCTGGACGTGATGGACGAAGCCAGCCGCGACTGGGTCGGTCGCGACGTGCCGTTCTGGGTGTTCCTCTCACAGAGCGAGTGAGGACCTGATCCACGCACGGCGTGGATTCACTGGTAGCGCCGGGCCACGCCCGGCGAGCGCGCAGCGCGGCATGCGGCGGACAGTCCGCCGTCAGCGGCTGCCGTTATCTTCCTGGAGTTCTTTCTTGAACGGGATGTCCGGCGGCGGTCTCGCCGCGGCCGGCTGGTCCTGCATGTTCGGGTCGCTCAGGCCACAGCCACCACCGGCCTGCAGGATCGAGATCACGCAGGAGATCTTCGTGCTGGTACCCGGCAACGGAATCTCCATCGCCTTGACGCCCTTGCGCACCCATTCGGCCAGCAGCGATTCCTGCGGCACCCAGTACTTGTCGAACGAGGTCGGCGTGTAGTCGTACGGCGGCCGCTTCAGCCAGCGGCCCGACTCGGCGATGCGCTCCTTGGTCCAGCCATCGTTGGCCCCACCCGGCGCGCCGCGCTCGGCAGCACCCTTGCCTTCCTGGCCGGGCACCCTGACGCTGCCGTCGGCATTGAACAGCCCCTGCCCCGCACCCTGCGAGCTGGCCTGCGCTGCACCGCTGCGCGCACCGTCTCGGTTGCGGTCCGAGGCGCCCCAGTCGTCGCCCTTGGCCGGCGTGGCCCAGTTGCCCGGCGTCGGGGCGGGACGCGCTCCGGCCTGTGCCGGCGTCGCCGCGCTGGCGGCCGGGCGTGCTGCACTCGCGGTGGACGGACTGGCCGCACTGCCGGCCGGGGCCGGCGCAGGTGTACTGCTGGCACCACTGGCGGGAGACGGCGCAGCGACCGGCGCGTTGGCCACGCTGCGTTCGCGCACCTGCACGTCACGACCGGCTGGTGCACGCACGCTGGGTTCGCGGCCCGGCACGGCCGCCATCCGCACCTGCGGGTCGACCACCGCCCGTACTTCGCGCTCGCGCACCTGCATCTCGCGCTGCTGCGGCAGGCGCACCTGTACCTCGGCGCTGCGCAACGGTTGCGGCACCGCCGGTGCTTCCACCGTGGCGACCTCGCGCTCCTGTACCTGTACCTCGCGCACCGCAGGGGCAGGCAGGGCAAGCTGCGGCGTGCGCACCTGCATCGGCACGGCAGGCGCCTGCACCGTCTGCACGCTGAGCTCGCGCACGGCGGGCGTGCTGTCTCGCGGGACGATGTTCACTTCGGTGCGCGGCACGCTGACCGGCGGCACCACGAAATCGGTGGTCGCCTCGGCCACTGCGGTGGCCTGCACCGGTGTCGGCGGAGGCGCAGCCTGCGGTGCGGGCTCGCTCTGCGCCGGCGGTGGCGGCGTCACCGCAGCACTGCTCGCCTGGGCAGGCGCGGCCGCAGCAGGCGCGGCCGGTTGTGGACGCGGCGCGCTGGCCTCGCCCGCCGGCTGGCCACGGGCCACCGCACCGGCTTCGGCAGCAGCGGCCGCCTCGGCGCCGGGCTGGTCGCCGCCGCCTTCCTGCGCGCCGCGGCCGACGAATTCAATCTGCACGCGCTCGCCTTCGGCACCGGCGTCGTCCGGCGCGGCGGTGCGGATCACCGCCACCCACAGCAGCAACAGGAAGAACAGCAGGTGCAGCAGCGCGCTGACCACCGCCGAGGTCCAGCGCATCCAGCGCTGGTCACGCGGGGCCGGTTCCCAGCCCTGCCACAGCAGGCGCCGCGACGCGCCCCACGGGCCCAAGGCCGGCAGCAGCCCGGGGCGTCCGGGCAATGGGCGTGGCAGCAGCACCGCGATCACGTCGCTGGCATGGAACGGCCGCGCGATCGGCTTCAGCGAGCGCAGCCAGATCGCCCAGCCATAAGGCAGGCGCGTGCGCTTTTCAAGGATAAGGGGGTGCTGCTGGCGCGCCAGCAGCAGATCGATCAGTTGCTCGGCTCTGGGCAGAGGCACGCGCTGGCGATCAGGCGGCGTTGCCGCGGGGGATGTACGGCGCGTGGCCGCTGTCATGGTCGGTCGCGTCGCGAACGGCGGTGACGCCCGGCACGCGGCCCATCAGGGTCTTTTCGATGCCCTGCTTGAGCGTGACGTCGGCCATGCCACAACCCTGGCAGCCGCCGCCGAAGCGCAGCAGCACCACGCCATCGGCCGAGACTTCCTGCACGGCGACCTTGCCGCCATGCGAAGCGAGCTGCGGGTTGACTTCGTTTTCCACCACCCAATGCACGCGCTCGACCAGCGAGGCAGCCTCGCCGGGCGCTTCGCCCTTGATGCGCGGGGCCTTGATGGTCAGCTGCTGGGTGCCGGCGGTGCCGGGAACGATGTCGATCTCGGCACCGTCGAGCCAGCCCACGCTGAGCGCGTCGACATAGAGGGTGAAGCCATCGCAGTCCACGGCCCACTCGTCGCCGAGCAGGTCGCCGGGTTCGGCGAACTCCAGGCGGGCGTCTGCGCGCGGCGTGCCGGGATCGACGGCGCTCAGGCGCACGCCCATGCCGGGCACGCCCTCGCGTTCGATCAGCTTGCGGAAGTGGGTCTGGGCAGTGTCGGAGATCTGGATCATCAGGCTATTCTAGCCAAGTCAGCGCCGGTCGCTCATTCGGTTTATACACCGGCCGGCGCATTGTTCAGTCAATTCGAGGTGGAGGAACCCATGTCCGACCTGATTCCGCTGGCACAGGCGCGTTGCGTGCCGCGCAAGGGCAGCGACCACAAGCTGGGCGAAGCGCGCCTGGCCGAACTGCTGCCGCAGGTGCCGGGCTGGGAACTGGCCGAGGCCGGCCAGGCGCTGATGCGCACGTTCCGCTTCAAGGACTACTACGCCACCATGGCCTTCGTGAACGCGCTGGCCTGGATCGCCCACCACGAGGACCACCACCCGGACCTGGGCGTGCACTACGACCGCGCCGTCGTGCGCTACTCCACCCACGACGTGGGCGGGCTGAGCGAGAACGACTTCATCTGCGCAGCCAAGACCTCGGCCCTGACGGAGCACGTGAAATGAATGTTCGACTGCTGAGCCTGTCCCTGCTCGCCGCCACCGGCCTGGCCGGCTGCGGTTCGTCCGAGCCGCCGGCACCGCCGGCTACGCCGCCGACTGAAGTGGCCGCGGTGAAGACCCCGCCGCCGCAGTACCCGATGGAGCTGGCCTGCACCGGCGTGGGCGGTACCAGCACTTTCAAGGTCACCATCGGTGCCGATGGCCGCCCCAGCGAGGTCCTGCTGCTGACCGGCGCCGGCAACGCGCAGCTGGATGAGCTGGCCAAGACCGCCGTCCAGGCGTGGGAATTCAAGGCCGCCACCCGCAACGGCCAGGCCGTGCCCGCCACCATCCAGGTGCCGGTCAGCTTCAACCCGCCGCAGCCGAAGCCGGACCAGTGCTTCGCGGTGGAAGAACGGATGCGCCGCGGCGGCTGAAGGCCGACGTAGCGACCAGGCCAGCCGACGCCCGCCTTGCCCCCACTGCCCCGGCCTGAGCCGGGGCGGCTGCTTAATGATCAGGAACGCGTCGGTAAATGCTGCATATCTCCCCGGAAAACTTCTGGATTGCGCTCGCGGTCACCCTCGCCGCTGGCCTGGCGACCGCCATCGGCAGCCTGCTGGTCCTGTTCTCGCGCCGCCCGAGCCCGCGCCTGCTGGCGTTCGGCCTGGCGTTTGCCGGCGGCGCGATGGTGTATGTCTCGCTATCGGAAATCCTGAACAAGTCGATCGAATCGTTCGCCCTGGCCTACGGAGCGCGCGGCGGTTTCACCTGGGGCACCATCGCCTTCCTGCTGGGCGTGCTGGCGATCGTGGCCATCGACCATCTGATCCCGAACCCGCACGAGACGCTGGATTCGAAGGAACCGGCCTTCCGCGACAACAACAAGGCCTACATCAAGCGCGTCGGCCTGCTGACGGCCGTGGCGATCACCGCGCACAACTTCCCCGAAGGCCTGGCCACCTTCTTCGCGACGGTGGAAAGCCCGTCGGTGGGCATGCCGCTGGCCTTCGCCATCGCCATTCACAACATCCCCGAGGGCATCGCCATCGCGGTGCCGGTGTACTTCGCCACCCAGAGCAAGCTGCACGCTTTCATGGCCAGCCTGCTGTCGGGCCTGGCCGAGCCGGTGGGCGCGGTGCTCGGCTACTTCCTGCTGAAGGGTTCGCTGTCGCACGCCACGTTCGGCTGGGTGTTCGGGCTGATCGCTGGCGTGATGGTGTTCCTGGCGCTGGATGAGCTGCTGCCGGCGGCCAAGCGCTATGCCAAGGGCCACGAGACCGTGTACGGGCTGGTGGCGGGCATGGGCACGCTGGCGATCAGCCTGGTGCTGTTCAAGTGGTGAGTGGTTCCCGGCCAACGGGCTGAGCCCCCTCGCGGCTGGCCATCGAGGGCATCGCTCGCGGTCATGGGCGGGGCCGGCTTGCAGGGGACGCCGTGAACCCATCCATGGGGGCTTGTCCGCGGCATCCATGCCGCAGACACCCCTGCAAGCCGACCCCGCCCGCGCCCCGTCATTTTTCCGTGCACGCCAGCCGCGCGATAAAAAATTGAAAAGCGAAGCGCGCGCTGCGCGCGTGAGTCGAGCGTGGCTCGACTCTACAAGGGTCGCTTACTTCAGCCGGTCCAGCGCTTCCACCAGCTCGTCGGCCAGCGGTGCGTTCAGCACGTACGGGGTCTTGCCGGCGTCCAGCGCGAACTCCAGCGAGGCTGCATGCAGGAACAGGCGCTTCAGCCCGATCTGCTCACGAAGCCGCTTGTTGACTGCCGGATCGCCGTACTTGTCGTCACCAGCCACCGGATGACCCAGATGCTGGGCATGCACGCGGATCTGGTGGGTGCGGCCGGTCTCGATGCGCACTTCGCAGTACGAGTGGCCGCCCTTGCGCTCCAGCACCCGGAAGTGGCTGATCGATTCCTTGCCGATCGCGTTGACCTGCACGTGGCGCTCGCCGCCCTGGCGCAGGCCGACGTGCAGCGGCGCGTCGACCGTCATCACGCCGTCGGGCATGCGCCCGGCCAGCAGGGTCAGGTAGCGCTTGCGGATGCCGGCGCCGTGGTCTTCACGCAGCAGCGCCTGCAGCTCGCTCAGCGCCGAACGCTTCTTGGCCACGATCAGCAGGCCCGAGGTGTCGCGATCCAATCGGTGGACCAGCTCCAGGGTCTGCCCCGGACGCAAGGCACGCAGGGTCTCGATGGCGCCGAAGCTGATGCCGCTGCCGCCGTGGCTGGCCACGCCGGTCGGCTTGTTCAGGGCCAGCAGACGCGCATCTTCGAAGACGATGGCCTGTTCCAGGCGGCGCATGAAGGATTCGGGCGGACCGGCCTTGTCTCCCTCTTCAGTGAGACGAACCGGTGGCACACGCACCTCGTCGCCCGCCTCCAGCTTGCGTTCGGCCTTGGCGCGGCCGCCATTCACGCGGACCTGGCCGCTGCGCACCAGCTTGTAGACCAGGCTGCGCGGGGCGCCCTTGAGCTGGCCCAGCAGGAAATTGTCCAGGCGCTGGCCTGCACGGTCCTCGGGAACGGTGATCATGCGCACGGAAGGCTTGTCGCCAGCGGGCTTGGTGGGGTCTGAGGCAGTCATCGGGCTGTTTATTCTGTTACACTCGGGGGGCGAGATAAGGGATTGATTTTGTTGGAAGTTACTCAGGGCCAGAAGCCCAGCTTCCGACGAATCCGGCACAGTGCGCGACCACCGCCCGCGGGGCGGCCATGTTAGCGGCTCACCGGCCTTCCCGGCCATCGCCGGATGCCTGACACGCAACCGTGCTGAACATGTCCCGTGTGGCGCTCCAGCCTGGCTGACAGCTGCCTCCGGCCCTGCAACACCCCAAAACCAGAAAAGTGAAGCGCTCCCGCGGCCTGCCGTGGTGTCGTAGCGCTGGAAACCCAAGCCGCCCTCCCCGCGCATGCGCGAATGGGCGGTGAACCGTGTCCAGAGGCGAAACCCCATGGCGTTCCGCGCGGTAGCCGCTTGCGAGGAACGCAACAATGAAGCGAATGCTGATCAACGCCACGCAGGCCGAAGAGCTGCGTGTTGCCATCGTGGATGGCCAGTCGTTGTATGACATCGATATCGAGCAGCCGGCGAAGGAACAGAAGAAGTCCAACATCTACAAGGGCCGGATCTTCCGCATCGAGCCCTCGCTGGAAGCGGCCTTCGTCGAATACGGTGGTGGCCGCCATGGCTTCCTGCCGCTGAAGGAAATTTCCCGCGACTACTTCCAGGCCGGCGTCGACCACAACAAGGCCGGCATCCGCGAGCTGCTGAAGGAAGGCCAGGAAATCGTCGTCCAGGTGGACAAGGAAGAGCGCGGCAACAAGGGCGCCGCCCTGACCACGTTCATCTCCCTGGCCGGCCGTTACATGGTGCTGATGCCGAACTCGCCGAGCGCGGGCGGTGTCTCCCGTCGCATCGAAGGCGAAGACCGGGCCGCCCTGAAGGACGCCCTGGACAAGCTGAACATCCCCGACGACATGGGCGTGATCATCCGCACCGCCGGCGTCGGCCGCGATGCCGAAGAACTGCAGTGGGATCTGGATTACCTGCTGAACGTCTGGCGCGCCATCGCCGACGCTGCCCTGAGCAAGCCGGCCCCGTTCCTGATCTACCAGGAATCGCGCCTGATCGTGCGCGCCCTGCGTGACTACCTGCGCGCCGACATCGGCGAGATCCTGGTGGACACCGAGGAGATGTACGAGCACGCCCGCGAGTTCATGCAGCAGGTGATGCCGCAGACCCTGCGCAAGCTCAAGCATTACAAGGACGACATCCCGCTGTTCAACCGCTTCCAGATCGAATCGCAGATCGAAGGCGCCTACGAGCGCAATGTGCGCCTGCCGTCGGGCGGCTCGATCGTGGTCGACCAGACCGAAGCGCTGACCGCCGTCGACGTCAACTCCTCCCGCGCCACCAAGGGCAGCGACATCGAGGACACCGCCTTCCAGACCAACCTGGAAGCGGCCGAGGAAGTGGCCCGCCAGCTGCGCCTGCGCGACCTGGGCGGCCTTGTGGTCATCGATTTCATCGACATGGCCTCCAACAAGCACCAGCGAGAAGTCGAGAACCGCCTGGCCAACGCGCTGAAGTACGACCGCGCGCGCGTCCAGGTCGGCCGCATCTCGCGCTTCGGCCTGCTGGAAATGAGCCGCCAGCGCCTGCGCCCGAGCCTGGGTGAATCCAGCCAGATCGTCTGCCCGCGCTGTGACGGCCACGGCCGCATGCGCAGCGTCGAGTCGCTGTCGCTGTCGATCATCCGCGTCGCCGAAGAGCATGCGATGAAGGAAAACACCGGGCAGGTGCTGGTCCAGGCCCCGGTGGAGATCGCCAATTACCTGCTGAACGAGAAGCGCAGCGCCCTGCGTGAAATCGAGCAGCGCCACGAAGCGCCGATCGTGATCGTCGCCGACGAGCAGCTGCACACGCCGCACTACAACGTCACCCGCCTGCGCGAGAACGAGCTGGGTGAAGACAGCAACAAGCCGAGCTACCAGCGTGGCACCCCGCGCAAGCTGCCGGTGCACGCCCTGACCAAGGGCCAGCTGAACATCCCGCCGCCGGCCGTGACCCAGGTCAAGCACACCGCACCGGCCCCGGTGCGTGCCGAAGCCGAACCCGTGGCCGCTCCGGTCCCGGCACCGGTCGCCGCTCCCCCGGCACCGGCCGCCAGTGGCGGCGTCGTCGGCTGGCTGAAGCGCATCTTCGGTGGCGAGCCGGCTCCGGCCCCCGCTCCGGCCCCGGCAGCCCGCCAGCCGCAGCAGGATGGCGGCCGCAAGGATCGTAACAAGGATCGCAACAAGGACCGCAAGGACCGTCGCGACGACAGCCGTGGCAACGGCGGCAACGGCAATGCGCAGCAGCAGAAGGACGGCGGCAACCGCAAGGACCGCGGTGAGCAGCGCAAGGACGGCCGCCAGGGCGGCAACAACAACGGCAATGCCCAGCAGCAGCCGCAGCAGGGCAAGCAGAAGGACGCCCAGCAGAAGGACGGCCAGCAGCAGCCGCAGCAGCAGAAACAGCCGCGCAACGAGCAGCAGGGCCAGAATCCGCAGCAGCAGCCGAAGCTGAAGCAGCCGAGGCAGCCGCGCCCGCAGCAGGACGGCGAGAAGCCGGCCGAAAAGCCGCAGCGCGCCGCCGCCGAAGCACCGGTCGACACCATAACCGCGGCTGCCGCCGTGGCCGCGACTGCCGTTGCCGCCAACGCGGTGACCGCGCAGGAAGGCACAGCTCCGGTGGCACCGGCTGCACCGGTCGCCGACGTGGTGGCGGCCGATGCAGCACCGGTGGCCGATGCCACGGTGGCTGCAGGCACTGACGCCGACGCGGTTGCCGTCTCCGGCGAAGATGCCGCGACCGATGCTGCAGGCGAACAGGCCGGCGAAGGCGCGACCCGCCGCCGTCGTGGCCGTCGCGGTGGCCGCCGTCGTCGCCGCGGTGGCGCGGAAAATGCCACCGGTACCGATGCCCTGGGCGATGACCAGGACGACGGTGACGATGGCGATGACAACGACGGCGCCGACCAGGTTGCCGACACTGCCGCCGAGGCCACTCCGGTCGCTGCCGCGCAGCCGTCGCGCTCGCAGCCGGAATTCGATTTCGATGACGAAGTCGAGCCGGTGGCCGTGGAAGCCGAGAAGCCCGCCCGTGCACCGGCCGCCGTTGCCACTGCCGCCCCGGTGGTTGCCGTGAGCAGCGCCGTGGTCGAAGCAGTCGCTCCTTCGCAGGAAGCCGCAGCTCCGGCACCGGTCATCAAGGCCGAGCCGGCCCCGCAGCCGGTGCAGACCAGCATGCTGGACCAGATCGACGCCGCAACCCCGGCCCAGCCGGAAGCACCGGTCGCTCCGGTAGCTGACGCCAAGGCGGTGGTCGAAGCGGCCGCCGTGGTGGCCGCGCCGGCACCGGTGGTCGTCGAAGCCGCTCCGGTGGTGGACGTGGCTCCGGTCGTGGAAACCAAGCCGGTGGTTGCTGAAGCCGCTCCTGTGGTGGAAGCGAAGCCGGTCGTCGAAGCCGCCCCGGTGGTCGAAACCGCACCGGTCGTCGAGCAGGCGGCAGCGCCGGTGGCCGTCGAAGCCGCGCCGGTCGAAGCTGCCGCACCGGTTGCCGAAGCCGTGGTGACGACGTCGATCGACCCGGTGGCCGATGGCCATGCCGATTCGGCCAGCCAGGCCGCGGATGCCCAGGCATCGGACGAAGACGAAGACGCCGCCAAGCGCACGCCGCCGGCGAACTGATCGTTCTTTGATCGGATAGAACGAAACGGCGGGGATCGATGATCCCCGCCGTTTTTGTTTTTGCGTCCGGCGCCCCGTCGGGGGATCCACCTTGATTCAAGGCACGCGGGCACGCCCTTGCCAACCAAGGTTGGCACCTACCAGAGCATTGAGGCCCGCCGCGTCAGCGCGCCGGGGCGAACTGCAGGCGGGTCCAGACCCCGTAATGGTCCGACGCCCAGCGACCGCTGTCGTCGGGCTGGTCGAACAGGATCTTCGCTTCGCGCGCGACCATCCGGTCCTGCTGGAAGAAGATGTGGTCGATGCGCGAGGGCGCCTGGTAATAGTGCCGGTTCAAGGTGCTGACGTCGGCGAGGTCGGTGTTCACGTGCACGCTGCCGTAGCTGTCGCCGTAATGGCTGCGCAGCTCACTCAGGTCGCCCGCATCCACCAGTGCGTTGAAGTCGCCGGCAATCACCACCGGGGCACCGGCCGAGGTTTCGGTGATGTAGCGCAGCAGGTCTTCCACCTGGCTGCGGCGGATGCTCTGGCCACGCTCGTCGCTGCGCTCGTTCAGATGCGTGGCATAGACGTTCACCGGCTGCCCGTCCACGTCGATGCGCAGGTGGGCCACGGTGCGGTAGTCATCCAGCGGCTGCAGCAGGTGCTCGCCGTGGGCCAGGATCGCCCGCCGGGTCAGCAGCGCGTTGCCGTAGCGCTTGGGCGCACCCACCGGATCGGTGGAGACGAAGACGTACTTGTAGCCGAGCTGGCTGGCCAGCCACTGTGCCTGGTTGCGCACGTTGCGGCGCTGGATCACTTCCTGCAGGGCGATGGCATCGGGCTGCAGGCGCTTCAGCTCGGCCACGATGGTGCGCCGCCGGGTCGGCCAGTCCTCGCGGTCATGGTGCAGGTTGAAGGTCACCATGCCCATGCCGGACGCGGTCGATATCTCCGCAGCGACCGGTTCGCCCGACGGCTGCGCCATGGCCAACCCCGGCAACGCCAACGCGATTGCCAGCCCCAGAACGCGCACTGCCACGCGCGCCCTCCCCTGCTTCAACGCCATGCTTACTGCCCCTTGCGTTCTGCGCGACGCACCGCGCCAGGCACGTCGATCTCGATCCGTGCCGGCAGCTGGTGCACGCGCAGTTCGCGGTTGCTCCATTCGGCCGGCTCGCCATTGATGGTGGCCGCACCCGGTTCGCCGCTGTAGGGCCACGGCAGCGCGACGCCACCCGGCGGCGGCACCAGGCCCGGCTGCAGGTCCAGCACCAGCTGCTTGTCACTGCGCTGCAGGCGGTAGTTCAGCTGGCCCTGCGGCGTGCGCAGGCCCTGTACCGCGATGCCATCCCCCTGGAACCAGGCGGTGGGAATGCCGGCGGCCAGCACCAGCGCCTCATCGGCGTCGCGGTTGTAGGCGAACATGTCCAGCGCCGAGCGCACGAAGTCAGAGGCCACCCAGGCATGCGGCAGGTCACCGACGAAGAACGGCTTGCGCGGCGTGCGCGAGACCACTTCGGCCCACTGGTTCCAGGCCTGCGGTGCGCGGTCCTTGAAGAAGAACTGGGTGGCCTGCCAGGCACGGTCGCGCCAGCCCAGGCGCACGAAGGCCGCCACGTTGCGCCACTCGTAAGGCGTGTAGTCCTTCCATTCGCGCTTGCCATCGCGGCGCGCGACGAACTCGGCCCAGTAGCGTTCGAAGGTCGCCTCCAGCGCTTCCTGCGGCAGCCGACCCTGCTCACCACCCGGCGCCAGTGCGATGGTGGTGGAGGTGGCATCGAAATCACCCAGCTCGGCGGAACCGGGCAGGTAGTCGATCCTGTGCTGCTGCATGGCCGACAGCAGCGAGGCCTGCAGGTCGTCGCGGAACTGATCGCGCGACTCGCTGATCTGCATGGCTTCGAGCTTGCCCAGCTGGGCCGCCACCTGCGCGGCATCCTTGTAGCCGCGCAGCGCCCAGAAGTTGTCCCAGTACGAGTGCATCGGCTTGGCCGAATAGCCTTCGTGGCTGATCGAAGCCGGCATCATCCCGTAGAAGGCGGGATTGCGCGCGCGGTTCTCTTCGGTGCGCTCGCTGGCGCGCAGCTGCTCCATGTAGCTGTAGGCGCCCTGCACGTGCGGCCACATCAGCTCCAGGAAGGTGCCGTCGCCGGTGTAGCGCCAGTACTCGGCGATGTTGTAGATCAGTTCGCCGTGGCTGTCGTTCTCCGGCACCGGGTCACTGCCGCGGGCATCGACGCAGCACGGCACCTTGCCGTTATCGAACTGGAACGGCGCATACCAGGTCACGTAATCGCGCACGGCATCGCTGCGGCCCATGCGCAGCAGGCCTTCGGAAATCATCGCGCCATCGCGGATCCAGCTGCGCGCATACGAACGCGTGCCCGGCTGCAGGCGCGGGCCGACGCGCGAGATCAGCATGTGCGCCACCGCGGTCCGCAGAGTTTCCACCAGCGGCTGGCCCGCTGCCGGCACCTGCAGGGCGACCACGCCCAGCTTGTCGCGCCACATCGCCGCGACCTGCTGCTGCGCCTTGGCCACGTCCAGCGCCTGCGGCTTCCAGCCGCCGGTCTGCGGCAGCACCACGGCCACCTCGCGGCTCTGCCCGGGCTCGAGCTTGATCGTGTACAGCAGGGCGCCGGACGCCAGGCCGGTGGAATCCTTCACCGCGGTCGTTGCGGGGAACTTGCCCGACGCCAGGTGCATCGCATCGAGCTTGCCATCGAACGTGGTGGCGAAGCGGGCGTCCGGGGCCTGCAGCGGGTAGATGCGCGGCTCGCCGTTCACCCGCACCAGCTGATCGCCCACGTCCAGCGCTTCGATGCGGCTGTAGCCGCCGGTGGTGTTGAGGAACTGGGTCGGCGGGTTGACCTGCCAAGGGCGGATCGCCAGCGCCAGGGTGTATTCGTGGGCGACCTTGTCCGGGTTGCTCAGGCGGTAACGGCCGATCAGCTGGGCGCGGTCGGGCGTGCCCTGCACGAAGCTGGTCACCGACAGGCCGGCCTTCTCATGCACCCAGTCGACCGTGGCGATGGGCAGGTAACGGTCCTGCAGCGACTGCGTGGCGGCCACGCTGGACCAGTCCAGCAGCTTGCCGTCAAGGCGGATGAACGGCTCGATGCTGAAGCTGCCCTTGGCGGGCTCCAGCGCGCCATCCTCGCTGATGAGGGCCTGCTCCTGGCCACCATCGAGGCCAAGCAGGGTCCAGTACGGCTGCTCCCCGACGTAGGCACGCGGCAGCGCACCGCGCGGCAGGTCGGCGGCGACCGAGGACAGGAAAGCATTGGGCGTCGCCGCGAACGCCAGCGGCTTCAGAGCGATATCGCGGATGCCATAGCGCCAGTTCGGTCCGTCTTCCATGTCAAAGCGCACATAGCGCGCATCGGTATCGGGCAGCGCCAGCCAGTCGCGACCGCCACCGCCACCGATGACCTCGCGCACGGTGCGCCAGTCGCGGCCGTCCTCGGAGGTGCGCACGACGTAACGGGTCGCCTCCAGGTCGGGCAGCCAGTCGATCACCGCACCGCCGATCTCGCGGCTCTTGTGCAGGTCCAGGCTGATGGTCTGCTGCTTGACCCCGCCGCTGACCCAGAACGTATCGCTCTTGCCGTCGATCATGCGGTCCTGCAACGCGGTGGCCGTATCGGCGATCACCGACGGCACCAGCGCCGAGTCGTCCTGCGGCGGCAGGCCCTGCAGGGTCAGCTTGTCGAAGCACACCGTGCCGCGGCCACCGACCTTGCTGTAGATGGTGAACTCGACCGCGGCGCTGCGCGCCATCTCTTTTTCGGCCGACGGCCCCCACGCCTTGTCGATCTGCCGGCGGCGGTACTCGACCGGGGTCCAGGCCTTGTTGAAGCTGTAGCCGGGGCGGTTGACCCACCAGACGTTGTCGCCGCTGGCATCGATCAGCTTGAACTGCAGGTCGTTGCGCGGGGAATCACCGCGCAGCTGGAACCCGAACCGGTAATTGGCCGGGTAGTCGATGTTCAGTGCACGACGGATGCCCACATAGCCCGACACCTTGTGGAAGTCATAATCCAGGCACAGCGCGCGGCCGCCGCCGGCGCCGCTGACCGACCGCAGCGAACCGCTGACCTGGTCGGACAGCACCAGCTTCCACGCGTTGATGTCGTCGAAGTCATCCAGCACCTTGGGGGCTGGCAGCGCCGGTGGTGCGGCGATCGCCAGGGAGGTCCACAACAGGCCCAATCCAACGGCGATCGCTCGCTTCATCCCTTGACGCTCCCCAGCAACAGACCTTGGATGTAGTACCGCTGCAGGACCAGGAACAGGGCCAGCACCGGGACCACGGTGACCACCGCGCCAGCCATCATCATTTCAACGTCCATGATGTGCTCGCGCGAGAGGGTGGCCAGCGCCACCGGCAAAGTGTAGTGCTCCTGGTCGGTCAAGACGATCAGCGGCCACATGAAATCGTTCCACGCGCCCATGAACGTAAAGATCGCCAGGGTCACCAGCACCGGCTTGAGCATCGGCAGCACGATCTGGAAGAAGATGCGCAGCTCCCCTGCCCCGTCGATGCGGGCTGCTTCCAGCAGCTCGTCCGGGATGGAACGGGCGTACTGGCGCACCAGGAAGATGCCGAACACGCTGGCCAGCGCCGGCACGATCACGCCGCCGAAGCTGTTGACCAGGCCCAGCTGCTTCATCAGCAGGAACAGCGGCAGCATCGCCACCTGCGCCGGGATCACCAGCGCGGCCATCAGCACCTGGAACAGGCGTTCACGGCCGACGAAGTTCAGCTTGGCGAACGCATAGCCGGCCATGGTGTTGAGCAGCAGCGAACCGAAGGTGATCGCCACCGATACCAGCAGGCTGTTGGCGAAGTTGCCGCCCATGCCGGTGCGCGCGAACAGCTCGGTGTAGTTGTGGGTGGTGACGTGCGAAGGCAGCAGCGGAGGCGGGAAATGGGTCGCCTCACCCTGCGGCATGAACGACACCGAGAGCATCCACAACAGCGGTGCCAGGCTGACCAGGGCCAGCACCAGCAACGCGCCATTGATCATCCACGGGTGCCAGCGCGACTGGCCGATCTCACGACTCATACCAACTGCCTCTTGCGGCCGAAACGCAGCATCACGGTGGTCACCGCCAGGATGATCAGGAACAGCAGGAACGCCACGGCAGAGGCGCGTCCCAGGTTCCACCACTTGAAGCCTTCCTCGAACATGAAATACAGCACGCTGACGGTGCTCTGCAGTGGGTCGCCGCGGGTCATGACGTACGGTTCGGCGAACAGCTGGAAGTAGCCGGACACGGTAATGACGCCGACCACCAGCAGCACCGGGCCGAGCATCGGCAGGGTGATGTGCAGGAACTGCTTCCAGCGCGAGGCGCCATCGATGCGCGCGGCCTCGTACAGGTCATGCGGGATGGCCTGCAGGCCGGCCAGGAAGATCACCATGTTGTAGCCGAAGTTCTTCCACACGGCGAACAGCATGATGGTCGGCATCGCCCAGTTAGGGTCGCCCAGCCAGTCGATCGGGCTGATGCCGATGTGGCCCAGGCCGTAGTTCACCAGGCCGTAGCTGGTATGGAACAGGTACCGCCAGATCACCGCCACCGCCACCAGGGTAGTCACCACCGGGGCGAACAGCGCGGTGCGGAACAGCGCCTTGAAGCGGGCGGCCGGCGCGTTGAGCAGCATCGCCGCGCCCAGCGACACACTGATCGACAGCGGGACACCGATCACCACGAAGTACGTGGTGTTCCACAGAGACTTCCAGAACATCGGCGTCTGCAGCAGGTCGATGTAGTTGCCCAGCCCGACGAAGCGCAGGTTGGCGCCGTCAGCCAGCGCGTACAGGTCGAAGTCGGTCACGCTCAGGGCGAGCGCCGAGGCGACGGGCAGGCCGAAGAACACGCCCAGCACGATCAGCGAGGGGCCGGCGAAGATCCAGCCGGCGAGGGACGAACGTTTCATTGCGGGCTCCCGGCCGCCACTGCACTGGTCGAGCCCGAGGGGGCGTCGCTGCGCTGCAGGCGTTGTTGTTCATGCATCCAGCGGCGCTTGGCCAGCACCTTGTCCACGCGCTGGTCCAGCTCCTCCACGGCCTTGTCCTGCGGCATGCCGCCACGCACCACCTTTTCGGTGACGATGCGCATTTCCTGCACGATGCGCTCCCATTCGAGCACCTTCGGCGTGGGCTTGACGCGCTCCAGCTGGTCACGGAACGCGGCGGCCAGCGGATCGTTGGCCAGAGACGGAGCGTTCCAGGTGCTGCGGCGCGGCGGCAGGTCACCGATGATGGAATGGAAACGGGCCTGGATTTCCGGGCGCGACAGGAACTCGATCAGCTTCCACGACGCTTCCTTCTGCTGCGACTTGCGGAAGATCACCAGGCTGGTGCCACCGGCGATGCCGGCGCCCGGACCGTCCGGGCCCGGCAGGGCGGCGGTGCCCCACTTCCCTTCCAGTTCCTTGGGCTGCAGCTTCTTGAACTCGCGGATGTTCCAGGGGCCGGAGATGTAGAACACGTTGAAGCCGCGGAAGAATTCATCCCAGACGTTGGAGATCTGCGTCTCTGACATCTTCGGCGCCCAGCCCTGCTCGAACATGTTGCCGTAGAAGGCCAGGGTGCGACGGAAACCGGGGCTGGAGAAATTGCCGCGGGTGTCGTCGTCGCGCAGCAGCGGATCGGGCTGCTGCAGGGCCAGCGACAGCTGCTGCTCGAACTCGTTGATCGGCATCAGCACCGCATAGCGGCTTGGCCCCTGCATCTTCTTGATCGCGGCCATCTGCTCATCCCACTCCGCCCAGGTACGCGGCGGATGGTCGAAGCCGGCCTGCGCCAGCAGGTCCTTGCGGTAGTAGATCAGGCGGGTATCGACGTACCACGGCACGCCTACCAGCTCACCGTGGATCACGTTGGTATCCCAGATGCCCTGGAAATAATCCTGCGGATCGACCACCGACGAATGCTGCACGAACGGCTGCAGCGAAGTCAGCGCGTTGAGCTCGGCGAACTCAGGCACCCACGTGTTGCCGAGCTGGCAGACATCGGGCAGGCCGTCGGCGGCGAACGCGGTCAGCAGCTTCTCGTGCGCGGCCGTCCAGGGAATGTTCTGCACATCCACCTTGATGCCGGGGTTCTCGGCCTCGAACTCGTGGATGAGTTCGCTGACCACTTCGGCCTCGCGGCCCATGGCCCAGAAGCGGACCGTGGTGGTGCCCTGCTCGGTGCGCGCGCAGCCGGCCATGGCCAGTGCGGCCATCGCAGGCAGGGCCCAGCGTCGCAGGCGGTCAATCCAATCGTGCACCTTGTTACTTCCCCTGGCCCGTGTTGCGGTTGGCATTGTTCTTCTGTTCCTGCGCGGCAGCCGCGCGTGATTCTGCGATACCGACCGCACGTGCCGCCGCGGCCTTCTCATCCTTTTCCAGCACCAGCGGCTGGAACGACCCTTCCGGGGCCAGCCAGCCACCGCTGAAACCGGCCCGTTCCAGGCCCTTGCGGATGTACGGGTTCTTCTTCATCACTTCCCAGACGAAGTCGTTGCGGTAGTTGGCGATCATCGTCAGGATCGGGCCCTGGTCGATGGCGATGTAATCGCTGGCCACCCAGCCGCGGTCCGGCACCATGCGGCCGGTCTTGATCGGGATGTCGTAGTTGAAGCTCGGGTTGAACGAATCCAGGAAGCCGTAGCTGGAATAGATGTAGTCGCCGTAGCGCTTGTGCATCTCCAGCGTGGCCGGGATCACTTCCTCGGGCGCGAACACGATCGAGGAGATCGCCGCGGTCGGGGCGATGGTGCCGTCATCGAAGTTTTCGCGCAGGCCGGCGCCGCGCGAGGAGTAATGGCGGAACTGGCGCTGCTCGCCACGGTATTCCTGGGTGGTGTTCTGCGGGCCATCGCTGGCGGTCAGGCCCCACACGTTCTCGCCGTAGTCCTTCCACTGCATCGGGTTGGCGATGGCGTATTCGCGGTGGGCCAGCGCGGCCGAGCGACTGTTGAGGAAGTAGGTGCTGCCACGCTCGCGCATGTAGGCATCCTGGATGTCGCGGAAATCGATCCAGACGTGGCTGTACTGGTGGCCGAACAGCGGGCCGAAGGACAGGTATTCCTGCCCCTGGTAGACACCCCAGTCGTTGTCATAGGTGCGCGTCCATACCGTCCACGCATCCGGGCTGACCGGGTGGCTGGGCGAGCCCAGGGCGAGGATGTAGACCATCATCGCCTCGTTGTAGCCCATCCAGTCATGGTCGATGAAGCCGCTCTCGGGGAACCAGCCCATCGAGATCAGCGGCGCACGCTGCTGCAGCCACGGCCAGTCGACCTGCTTGTACAGCTGGTCGGCGATCTGCCGGATCTCCTTCTCGCGCGGGTCCTCGCCGTCGTAGTACGACTGGGCGAACAGCACGCCCATCATCAGCAGCGCGGTATCCACCGAGGACAGCTCGACCCAGCTGTCGTAGCGGCGGCCTTCCTGCATGTCCAGGAAGTGGTAATAGAAGCCCTTGTAGCCGGCCTTGCCGGTACGCTGCGGGCCCATCGGCACGTCGCGGAAGAATTTCAGCGTGGTCAGGGTGCGGTCGATCGCCTGGTTGCGGCTGACCCAGCCGTTCTCGATGCCGATCGGGTACGCGGTCAGGGCGAAGCCCACCGAGGCGATGCTGGCGAACGGACGCGACGGGAAGCGGTCCGGGGTCAGGCCGTTGAGCTCGTTGGTGGTGTCCCAGAAGAACTGGAACGTACGGCGCTCGATGTCATCGAACAGCGGCGGCAGTTCCGGCTTCATCGGCCGCGGCGGTGCGTCGGCCTCCAGCAGGATCACCGGCGGCTTGGGCTTTGCAGGCTCCTGCTGGGCCGGTTTGCAGGCGGCGATGGCCAGGGTCATCGCAGCGGCGGTCAACAGGTGGCGTGCCTGCATGGCGCGGGTCCTCCGGAAAACTGATCGATCGGAAAGCATAACGTCCAATAGCCTGAAATCGTTTACAAACCGAACTCAAAAAAAACCACGCAGCGTGGTCGCGGGACTGTTGCCATTGCCCAGTCCCCTGCCCCGTCATCGGTACGGCGCAGGGGGCTGGACAATGGACCGGCCCAGGGGCCGGCCATTGCCAGGTCCCGATGCCAGCGGCGGACCACCGGCATCGGGGTGTTGCAGCACTACGTCCTTGCTTAGAAGCGGAAGCCCACTTCGGCCTTGACCTGGCGCGGAGTACCGATGATGTCGCCGGTCTCGTTGTAGCTGGCCTGCAGCTTGCCGTTGGTCTTGACGTAGTTGTAGGTGGAGAAGTTGTCGAAGTTGAACACGTTGATGATGTCGATTCGAGCATACATCTCGGTGTCGCCCGGCATCTTGAACGTCTTCGTCGCCTGCAGGTCGACCGAACGGTAGCCGAAGATCTTGCCACCCAGCAGGAACTTGCCGTTGGCGTTCGGCACGGCGGCCTGCGGGGTGGGCAGGTCGTAGCCACTGGCCTGCGGGATCGGGTACCAGTCGTTGACGGCGGTCGGGGTGGCCAGGGTGATCTTGCCACCGAAGGTGATGCCCCAGAAGCCAGCGTACGAACCGGTCACCACCAGGCGGTGGCGCGGTGCACCGTTGGAACGGATGGTCGGGTAATCCTCGATCAGGCCGCGGTCGAAGGCGTACTTCTCGTTGATATCGCGGTTGTGGCGCGCGGTCGTCCAGGTGTAGGCGATCGAGGTGCCCCAGCCGCTTTCCTTGGTGAACGGCTTCTGCGCCGACAGCAGGACCTGGGTCGCACGGGTCTTGATGCCCTGCTGGCCGATGATCAGGCTGCCGAAGCCCGGCACGTTGCAGCTCCAGGCCTGGCTCAGGCCCGGCTCGGTGCCACCGCACAGGCGCGGGTCATCGAAGAACTGGCCGGTCGGGTAACGGTTGCCCAGGGTGAAGGCGAAGCCGTCGTAGCTCAGGGTGCGGGCGATGGTGGCGTCGGTCAGCCAGTCACCGATCTGGTTGCTCATGCCCAGGCTGAACTGATCCGAGTACGGAGCCTTCAGCTTGTTGTTGAGCAGGTCGATTTCCAGGCCGGCATTGCTGGTCGAACCGACCAGAGCCTGCAGGTTCTCGATGCCGTTGAGCAGGTTCGGGTTCCAGTCATAGCAGGCGGCCTGGCCGTTGATGCAGGCGCCGGTGGCCGGGTTGCGGAAGTAGATGGTCGGCTGCGGCAGTGCCAGCTTGGTGGTTTCCAGCTGCAGGTTGTCGAACAGGTCGCGGTCGTACGAACGGCCGGCACCACCGTGGATCACATGCTGCTCGTCGGCATTGATGTCATACGAGAAGCCCAGGCGCGGCTGCCAGGCATCCTTGAACGCCTTGCGGTTGTGGCCGTTGCTGATGTAGTTGCTGATGTCCAGGCCGCCCAGGGCCAGCGAATCGGCGTAGGTCTGGCCAGCGGGGGCGCGCGGATCCTGCGAGTAGATCGCATCGACCACGGCCTGCGGGGTCACGAAGTCCAGGTAGGACGGGGTGACTTCGTAGTCCCAGCGCAGGCCCAGGTTGACCTGCAGGTGGTCGTTGACCTGCCAGTCGTCCTGGATGAACACGCCGTACTGCTTGGACTTCGAACGCACTTCACCGGACACGCCGTCCACGCCGGTCACCGGCTTGACGAACTGGGCCTTGTACGGGATGCCATCCGGGAAGTCCGGATCGCCCAGGCTGTAGGTGAAGGTCGGGTTGATCTGTGCCGCATCCGAGGCGTACAGGTCGATCGCCTTGTACTTCACGCCCATCTTGATGGTGTGGTCGCCGGCCCACTGGATGCCGTCCAGGGTCAGGTTGTCTTCGATCGACCAGCCCTTCTGGCCCTTCACCTGCGAATCCAGCGCCGAGGCGCCACCGATCTTGACGATGGTGCGGTCTTCGGTGCCGTCCGGTGCGGTGTAGGTGATG
This sequence comes from Stenotrophomonas sp. STEN054, assembly GCF_056854535.1. Lineage (NCBI taxonomy): Bacteria > Pseudomonadati > Pseudomonadota > Gammaproteobacteria > Lysobacterales > Lysobacteraceae > Stenotrophomonas > Stenotrophomonas sp. STEN054. The sequence goes on from NZ_JBXFWG010000008.1 coordinate 59,604, forward strand.
CCGTTGGCCAGAGTCAGCGGGGTCGGGTTGTTGAACGAGTCTTCGTGTGTGACCATCATTTCGTTGTAGAAACGCTCGCCGCTATGGTTCCAGCGCAGGGCGTAACGACGGTCAGTGTTGACCACTTCACGGCCGGCTTCCGGCGAGGTCTGGCCACTGAACTGCGACTGGGTTTCGTCGCGGTCTTGGAAGGTCAGCTCGATGCGGTCGTTGTCGGTCGGCTCGAAGTCGACCTTACCGAAGATCAGGTCCTGCTGGAACGGCTGGCTGGCCGGACCGAGGCCCGCGGCACCGGCGGCCGGCAGCAGGGCGGCGGCGCTGGTGACGGCCCCGTCCGGCGCGATGGTGACCGGCAGGTCGAAGCGCTTGGCTTCGTAGGTCACGAAGAAGTGCGCCTTGTCCTGGATGATCGGGCCGCCCAGGGCGAAGCCGTATTCCTTCTCGGCCGAGACCATCTTGTCCTTGCCGCCCTGGCGCTCGGCCGGGGTCTTGGCGCGCATGTCCTCGTCGGTGTAGCGGTAGAACGCCTCACCCTTGAATTCATTGGTGCCGGACTTGGTCGCAGCGGTCACTGCGGCGCTCGACACCTGGCCGTACTCGGCCTTGTAGTTGCCGCTGATGACCTTGTATTCGCCGATCGCCAGCTGCGGGAACGGGTTGCCGGCGCTGCCGGACTGGCCGGCCACGCCGCCGCCCTTGACGTAGCTCTTCTGGCCCACGCCGTCGATGTAGACGTTGGTGCCGTCGGAGTTGGTGGCACCGCCGCGCAGCGAGGTATTGCCCTTGGCATCACGGGTGAAGATCAGGCCCGGCACCGCATCGGCGAACTCCAGGAAGTTGCGCGACACCTGCGGGGTGGTCTGGATCTGCTGCAGGCTGACGGTCTTGCCGACTTCGGAGGTGCGCACTTCCTGCAGCAGGGTCGGTGCGACGACGTTGACGGTGTCCAGGTTGGTCGCGGCGCTGCCACCGGACGTACCGCCGGCGGCGGCCTCGCTGAAGTTCAGCGTGGAGGTCGAGGCAACGGTGACGGTGACCTTCTGGCTCTGGCCGTTGGCGACCACGTCATAGGTGCCCGGATCCAGGCCCATCAGCGAATAGGTGCCATCGGCACGCACGGTGCCGCGACGGACGGTGCCGGTGGCAACGTTGGTCGCGGTGACTTCCGAGCCGGCCTGGGCCCCGGCCACCTGGCCGCGCAGGCTGGCGTTGGCCGACTGCGCCATGACGTTCGGGGCGGCAGCCAGCATCAGGCAGCTGACCAGTGCGGTGCTCAGCAGCCGGCGGGCCGGCATGCGGATCGTGGAATGCATCATCAACTCAATCTCCGGGTGGCGGTATCCGCGGATGCGGTACCTGCGATCAATCAAAAGAAGGAACGCCTCTGGCTTCAATGGCCCGATGGCGGAGTAGTGGAATCGCGAACGATGAGGCGGGGAACAAGCGTCTGCTTGTCACCTGCCCCTTCGGGGGTGTTGCCGTCCATCAACTGCATCAGACGCGTCATCGCCCTATCGCCCAACTCGGCGATACTGACCTGCATGGTGGTCAACGATGGGTGTACAAACCGCGCCAGTGGAATGTCATCGAAACCCGCCAGGGCGACATCGGTGGGCACATGGATGCCTGCCTGCGCGAAGGCATACAGGCAACCCAGGGCCATCATGTCGTTGGCGGCGAACACGGCATCAGGCAGCGCGCCGGCTGCCAGCATCTCCTGACCGGCGCGATGGCCGGAAGCTTCGTCGAAATCACCGGGCAACTCGATGCCTTCGGCGCCGTTGCCAAAAGCCGCCAGCGCGTCACGGAAGCCACGCAGGCGCTCGCGCGCGTCGAAGTTGAGGTCCGGGCCAGAAATGAACGCGATGCGGCGGTGGCCGGCATCGAGCAGGTGGCGGGTCATGGCCATCGCACCGGCGTGATCGTCGATGCTCAGGACCGGGTGATCCTGCCCCGGCAGATAGGTATTGATCAGGACCGTGGGCAGCGACTGCGGCAGGTTGTCGGTGAGGAAGCCGGGACTCTCGGCATAGGGCGAGAGCACCAGCAGGCCATCGACGCGGCCGCGCATGGCACGCAGGGCGGCGCCCTGCTGTACCTGGTCGCCGTGGTAGCTGGACACCAGCAGGTGCTGGCGACGGTTGCGGGCAACGTTGTCGATGCCGCGCATCAGCTCGGAGAAGAATTCGCCGTACAGATCAGGCAGCACCACGCCTACCGTATTGGTACGGCGGCTGCTCAGGCTGCGTGCGGCGGCGTGCGGGGTGTAACGCAGCCTCGCGGCGACCTCCAGCACAAGCTGGCGGACCGGTTCGGCGACATTCTCATGCCCGTTCAGCGCGCGGGAAACCGTAGCCACGGAGACCCGGGCTTCTCGTGCGACGTCTTTGATTGTTATGGCTGCCTTGTTCACGAAGCCGCCCTCCACGGCTTGGACCTACCAGCTTGGCGCGGAATGTAAGCGTTTCCATCTCCGCTTGTAAACACTCCGTTAGACGAATGTCCCTGGATGGACACAGAAATCTGACGTGGACAGGTCTGTTCCTGGACCTGGCAGGACTTTGCAGGACAGGCCATCAGCCCTGCTCGGACAGGGTGTATGCGCGTATGGACAGCGCATGGATATCGGTCTCCATCAGCCCGCCCAGCGCGGCATACACGGCGCGATGGCGCGCCAACGGGCCCATGCCGGCGAACTGCTCGCTGACCACCAGCACGTTGAAATGGCCGCGTCCATCGCGTGCGCCGGCATGGCCGGCATGGCGATGACTGTCGTCTTCGATCTCCAGCGTGCTCGGCGCCAGCGCCTGCTGCAACGCAACACGTATTAGATCGATGCGCTGCGCGCTCATGGCAGCACCTTGCGGAAGGGCCGGACCTCGACGCGGGTGTAGACGCCCGCGGCCACATACGGGTCGGCATCGGCCCACTCGCGGGCCTGCGCCAGCGAATCGAACGCGGCAATCACCACCGAACCACTGAAACCGGCCGGACCCGGATCGTCGCTGTCGATCGCCGGGCAGGGCCCGGCCAGCAGCAGGCGTCCCTCGTCGCGCAGCGCGTGCAGCCGCGCCAGGTGCTCGGGCCGGGCCTGCAGCCGCTGCGCCAGCACATCCTGGCCGTCGTAACCTTCAATCACATAGAACACGGGCATTCCTCGTTCATGTTGCGGTGCGTCGATTCTAGCCAATGGGCCGCTGATACCGGCCCGGCTGGACACTGGCCAGGCAAAGCCGTACCCTACGCACCATTGCACGTGGCGTGATGCAGCAGCCCGTCGGTTTTTGCGGCCAACGCAGCCCCCGACGACCGTACCGCTGCTTCGAACCGGGCCAACCGGCCGGGCCACGTAGACGACCTCCCCGTAGTTCCGTCGCCGCCGTTTTCCTGCGGCGCGTCCTGCTGTTTGATATGTGTGGAATCGCGCCGATCCCGGCGTGTCTGGTGCCTGCGGCGCCGTGGCGAAGGCCCGGCAGAACCGGCACCGCGACTGGTCCGTTGCAATCCTATTGTCCATTAGATGACTTCCGAACTCGCGCTCGACGCGAACCCGCCAACCCGGCCGCCCGCCCCCCAGCAGCAGGAAATGCCGCTGGCCGTGGTGCATGGGCAACCGGTCCTGCAGATTCCGCAGGACCTGTACATCCCGCCGGATGCGCTGGAAGTCATCCTGGATGCCTTTGAAGGCCCGCTGGACCTGCTGCTGTACCTGATCCGCCGGCAGAACCTGGACGTGCTGGACATTCCCGTGGCCGAGATCACCCGGCAGTACGTGGAATACATCACCGTGATGCGCGAGCTGCGTTTCGAGCTGGCCGCCGAGTACCTGGTGATGGCCGCCATCCTGGCCGAGGTGAAGTCGCGCATGCTGCTGCCGCGCCCGGTCAGCGACGACGGTGACGAGGCCGACCCGCGTGCCGAGCTGGTGCGCCGGCTGCAGGAGTACGAACGTTTCAAGCAGGCCGCCGAGGATATCGACGCCCTGCCCCGCCAGGACCGCGACACCACGGTGGCGCACGCGTTCATGCCCGAGCGGGCGACGGTGAAGCTGCCGCCGCCGGTGGACCTGAAGGAAATGCTGCTGGCCCTGCACGACGTGCTCAAGCGCGCCGAGCTGTTCAGCGGCCATGCGATCAAGCGCGAGGCCCTGAGCGTGCGGCAGCGCATGGGTGAGGTGCTCGGCCGGCTTGAAGACGGGAAGTTCTACCGCTTTGAAGGACTGTTCACCGCCGAAGAGGGCAAGCTGGGCGTGCTGGTCACGTTCCTGGCGGTGCTGGAACTGGCCAAGGAACAGCTGCTGGACCTGGTCCAGGAAGAGCCGCTGGCGCCGATTTACGTGAAGTCCCTGGCCGCCGGCAACACCAACGCCCCGCTGCAGTTCAGCAGCGAGTTCGACGACAACGACGCCGCCAATGAGAACGAGTGAGCGCTGACTGCCGATGGACCAGACGCTGATCAACCGCATTGTCGAGGGTGCCCTGCTGGCCTCCAGCCAGCCGCTCACCCTGGCCCAGCTGAAAGACCTGTTCCCGGAAGAGGAACCGGCACCGCCGGGCAGCATCGAACGTGCGCTGGAGCGCCTGCGCGAAGGCTGCGAAGGGCGCGGCGTGGAACTGGTCGAGGTCGCCTCCGGCTTCCGCTACCAGGTGACCGGCGAGGTGCACGGCTGGATCAGCCGGCTGTGGACCGAACGCAAGACCCGTTACACCCGTGCCACCCTGGAAACCCTGGCACTGATTGCCTACCGGCAGCCGATCACCCGCGGCGAGATCGAGCAGGTGCGCGGCGTGGCGGTCAGCAGCAACATCATCCAGGCACTGGAAGAACGCGAATGGATCCGCGTGGTCGGCCACCGCGACGTGCCCGGCAAGCCGGCGCTGTTCGGTACCACCAAGGGCTTCCTGGACTATTTCGGCCTGAAGCGCCTGGACGAACTGCCGCCGTTGTCGGAACTGAAGGACCTGGGCGAGCTGGAACCGCAGCTGGCGCTGGACCGTGATGGTCCCGCCGTTGCCGGCGCCGCCGGCCCGGACATCAGCGCCGACCCCGATGCGGTCGCCAAGGATGACGCCGGCCTGCAGGGCGGTGATGGCAACACCGAGAAATCCGCCGACGCGGCAGCTGCTGCGCCGGCCACCGATGAGCAAGCACCTTCGCCCCTCGATGATGGGCACCCCGATTCCGCGCCGGGCGAGCGCGCGGTGCCAGTGAACGAACGCGAAGACAACGCCGTCGCGACGACGACCGTGGCTGTTGACCAAGCCGATTCCGAACCAGAGGCCGACCTCCAAACCGTCGGCCGGAGCAAAACTGATGAGTGACACCCCCCGTAGCAAGCTCTCGCTGAAGCGCGAAGCCACCTCCGAACAGTTCAAGCTGGAAGAGCGCCTGCACAAGGTGCTGGCCCAGGCCGGCCTCGGCTCGCGCCGCGCGCTGGAACAGCGCATCGCCGAAGGCCTGGTCAAGGTCAACGGCGAAGTCGCGCAGACCGGCATGTCGGTCAAGAGCGGCGACAAGATCGAGCTGGATGGCCGCGGCTTCGTCGCCACCGCCCTGGCCGAGCCGTCGCGCGTGCTGGTCTACAACAAGCCGGAAGGCGAAGTGACCACCCGCGAAGATCCCGAAGGCCGCCCGACCGTGTTTGAATCCCTGCCGCCGCTGAAGGGCGCGCGCTGGATCGCCATCGGCCGCCTGGACATCAACACCACCGGCCTGCTGCTGGCCACCACCGACGGTGAACTGGCCAACGCCATGATGCACCCGTCGTTCGAGGTCGAGCGCGAGTACGTGGTGCGCGTGCGCGCCCCGGAAGGCGAAGAGAAGGTCTCCGACGCCATCGTCGACCGCCTCGCCCGTGGCGTGGCGCTGGAAGACGGCCCGGCCAAGTTCGACGAGATCGAACGCATCGGCGGCACCGATTCGCACGACTGGTTCCGCGTCGTGGTGAAGGAAGGCCGCAACCGCGAAGTGCGCCGCCTGTGGGAATCGCAGGGCTGCCAGGTCAGCCGCCTGAAGCGCACCCGCTACGGCAAGGTCAGCCTGCCGCGCGAACTGGTGCGTGGCCATTCGGTCGAGCTGCCCACTGCCCAGGTCGAAGCCCTGCGCGCGCAGCTGAAGCTGGAAGAAGGCGCGCCGTCGGCACTGACCTTGCAGCCGGTGATCGGCCAGCGTCGCGCCGCCAAGACCACCGTGCGCGTGCGCGAAGGCGGTCGTGGCAATGCCTACGTCAACGGCCACAGCACCGCCGATGAAGGTCGCGAACTGCGTCGCTTCGACAACGTGCGCGAAGACCGCGGCCGTGGTCGCGGCGGCAAGGGTGGCGGCTTCAAGGGCGGCCTGACCGTCAGCGGTGAAGCAGCCGCCAAGCAGTCGCAGAAGCCGTTCAAGCAGCGCGCGCCGAAGAACGACCGTTCGCTGCCGGAAGGCAACCCGGCCGCGTTCCGTACCTGGTACGTGCCGGACGGTGTCAGCACCGGTCCGAGCGGCCACCGCAACGCCGGTCCGGGCGCACGTGGCCCGGGTGCCCGTGGTCCGGGCGCAGGCGCGGGCGGCCAGGGACGTCCGTACGGCAAGCCGAAGGGTCCGGGCGCCGGTGCAGGTGGCGGCCAGGGTCGTGGCGGCTTCGGCGGCGAAGGCCGTGGTGGCGCCGGTGGCGGCCAGGGTCGTCCGGCCGGTGCGGGTAACCGCTCGCAGGGCCAGGGCAACAAGCACCCGTACGGCCATCCGGGCAACGCCCCGAGCTTCCCGTCCGACCACGCCAACCCGGGCTTCAGCCCGTACGGCAGCGCGCGTCCGGCCGGCAACGGTCGTCCGGGCGGCAACGCCAATGCACGTCCGGGCGGCAATCGCGGTCCGGGCGGCAACCGTGGCCCGGGTGGTCCCGGTGGCAACCGTGGTCCCGGCGGCCCGGGTGGCAACCGTGGCCCGGGTGGCCCCGGCGGCAACCGCGGCCCGGGCGGCCCGCGTCGCAGCGGCCCGCGCGGCGGCTGATCCAATCCAACCAGGACGGAATGATCGATGACACGGATGTTGTCCCAGGGCGCCCGCCTCGGCGCCCTGCTGGCCCTGATGCTGGTGGTGGGCGGCTGCGAACGCGCCGCCGACCGCCTGAAGCAGGAGCTGGCCGCCACGCAGAACCCGTGGCCGAAATCTTCCCCGCTGCATGCACCGACTGACCGCCTGGTACGCCGGCTGATCATCGACCCGCGTTACATGGAACGCATCAAGCAGGCAGGCAGCAAGGAAAAAGCCCTTCAGGCCGGCGCCCAACTGAGCCTCGACGGCGTCGCGCGATTGCCGTCGCAGCGTCTGCAGCAACGCGCCAAGGTCATGGCCAGCGTCCTGCACGCCATGCCGGTGCAGGACTGCGCGCAGATCTCACGTGCGGTCACCCCTGCCGATGTGGCGCGACTGAGCACGGTGTTCTTCGCCCAGCTGGAAAAGCTGCCGCCCGCGGACATCGATGCCTGGTTCGAAATGAGCTACGAAGCCAGCCTGGCCGAGCTGGAACAACGCCCGCCAAGCAAGGTCAGTGAAGCGCAGATCCAGGCAGCGTCGGAAGCCTTCATGGACAGCCTGCCCGACGATGCGGTACGTGCCCGCGCCATGGCCGTCCTGCCACGCATGGAAACCGTCGCACCGGCTGACGCCTGCTGGGCATCACGCACCATGTTCGACGCGGTGGCGACCCTGCCCAAGCCGCACCGCAGCACGCTGGCCTGGTTGCTCGCCCAGCACTGAGCCGTCCCTGACGGTACGGCACGCGGAGAGTCCTGGCCCCGACCGGGGTGTGCGGTGTGCAGGGCAGTTAGGAATTGTTTGAAAGCGTGCAATTCGTGCCAGAAGTCGACGCAATTGGCGCGCTCGCTCCGTAACGTGACGTCTCGTTCCCAGATGAGGCAGTGCACATGGCCTGGCATACAAGCCGTTCTTTCCTGACGATCGTCGACCCCAGCAACAGCTGGTGGACCACCTTGTACGACCCCGGCGACACGGTACCGGTCTCGGGCATCTACAGCTGCCAGGGCTGCAGAAGTGAAATCAGCTGTACCCAAGGCCAAGCGTTCCCACCCCGGTCGCACCACCCGCATCTGCCGGACGAAGGAACGGTGCGCTGGAGACTCAACGTGCGCACCAACGCACAGGTCACCTGATACAAAAAAGGGGACGGAGGGGATTAAGTCGTTTGTGCCTTAAACGACTTAATCCCCTCCGTCCCCTTTTTCGTGGTCAGCGGCGGCTGATGGTGAAGGCGGTGCCGTCCACGCCCAGGTCCCAGCCCTTGCCGGTGCCGGACAGGGCCAGCGAGACGTCGCCCTTGGTCATCACCTGCGCGTTGCTGGATTTCACCGCGCCGGCGTGCGCGCCCACCGAGGCATAGATGCCCAGCAGTTCGTTGATGCCCACCGCGCCGGTGAAGCTGCCGCGGCCGTTGGTGATCTTCGACTTGCCCACGGTCAGGCCGCCGCCCTTGAGCTGGATGCGCACCGGCAGGGTCGCGCCGTTGCTGCACTGGAGGGTGCCGTTGCCCGAGGCGGTCTTGTAGATCAGCGACCAGCCGGACAGGTTGTAGCGCAGCTGGCAGTCGAGGTTGCCACCGGCATGCGCGGCCGGGGCCAGGGAGGCTGCGGCCAGCGCCAGCAGCAGGACAAGGGGCTTGTTCATCGGCAGGACTTCCACTTCAGGTCGGACTGGCCGCGAATCTAGCAGCGCGCGCGTGCACGGTGGATGCAGGCGCGCGAGGCGGTGTGGCAAGCGTTCAGCCGCCACACCGGGCCCGATCTCAGGCGCGTTCGTCCAGGTGGAACGCATCGGCATCGAGCATCGCCGGGAAGCGCGCGCGGTGCGCGGCCAGGGCCTCGGCCGAGATGGTGGTGGTGACCACCTGCTCGCGTTCGCGGATCTCCACCTGCGGCTGGCCAAGGAAGTCGATCACCGCGCTGTCGCCAGCGTAGTGCAGCTGGTTGCCGTCCACACCGATGCGGTTGACCGCCGCCACGAAGCACAGGTTCTCGATCGCCCGTGCACGCAGCAGGGTCTTCCACGCGTAGGCACGCGCCGACGGCCAGTTGGCCACGAAGATCTGCAGGTCGAAATCCATCTGCCCTGCCCGCTCCACGTTGTAGCGGTTGCGGCAGAACACCGGAAAACGCAGGTCGTAGCAGACCTGTGGATTGATCCGCCAGCCCTTCCATTCCACGCTCAGGCGGTCGCGGCCAGCGGCGTAACGCTCGTGCTCGCCGCCGTAACGGAACAGGTGGCGCTTGTCGTAGTACTGCAGCGCGCCGTCCGGCGTGGCGAACAGCAGGCGGTTGTAGACGCCGTCGCCATCACGCAGCTGCACGCTGCCGATCACCGCCGCGTCCAGCGCCTTCGCCTGTTCGCGCACCCAGGCGACGGTCGGGCCGTCCATGCCTTCGGCCTGGGCGATGGCCTCGTTGGAGAAGCCACTGGTGAAGGTCTCCGGCAGGATCACCAGGTCGGTGCTGCCGGCCAGCGGCGCCAACAGTGCGCCGTAGTACTCACGGTTGCCCGCCGGGTCATGCCAGCGGGTGTCGCCCTGGACGAGGGAAATGCGCAGGTCATTCATGGTCATGGATTCGCAGAGTATGAAGAAGCAGTGGGTGGCGATGACGCGATCAAGCGCGTCGATCTCACCCTTCGTTTTCGATGAACCGGCGCAACTGCGCCCTGAGCGATCTCGCAGCTGGAGCCACCCGTTCCAAGCCCAGGCGAGCCAGCGTCAATGCCTGCTCCTTGCGCTGCAGATTGGCCGCTACACGCGCAAAGGTGAGCAAGTCGATCGCCCGAGCCTGCTCGAAATCCGCCTTGTTCAACATGGCCAGATAGTCGTCCGGGAAGTTCTGGTGAGCCGCGAAGAAGTGGCTGCCGGCGCTTTCCCAGGCTGAACCAAGCGCCTTCGCTGAGGAGAAACTCTCCTGTTCGGAAGCCCCATAGGCCCAGCCACCTCCCGCAATCGCGCCATCACCGGCAAGCCGCTCCCGGAACACACAGCCGGATTCGTCAATGGTCGTCGGCGAGAATTCGCCACCGCCGTGCTGAGGCAGGAACGAAAGATGCGCGCCCATCTCCAGGTAGCACCACTCCCCACTGGATCCGGGCTGGCACTCGACGACATGAATCAACGGAGTGCGAATCCTGCGGAAGGTCCGCCCTTGGCGAACGAACCCCTCCTGCAGCAGACGCGGAAAGAACTCCGACTCAAGAAGCTCGAAGAATCTCTCCCTGCCCGCCCCCGGACCGGCTGCCATTACAGCAGGCGCAGGCGTTCGATCGCCGCGTCCATCGTCGCTTCGTTCTTGGCGAAGCACAGGCGCACCAGGCGCTGGCCGACCGGCGCGGCTTCATAGAACGGCGACAGCGGGATGGCGGTGACGCCCTTCTCGATGGTCAGCCACTTCACGAATTCGTGGTCGGGCAGATCGCTGATGGCCGAGTAGTCGACCAGCTGGAAGTAGCCGCCCGGTACGGGCAGCGGCTTCAGGCGGGTGCCGGCCAGCTGCTCGCGGAAACGGTCGCGCTTGGCTTGGTAGAACGCGCCCAGCTCCAGGTGGTGCTCGGGCTCGTCGCGGATCATCGCGGCGAAGCCATACTGCGCCGGACCGAAGCTGGTGAAGGTGTTGTACTGGTGCACCTTGCGGAATTCAGCGGTCAGCAGCGGCGGCGCCACCGCGTAGCCGATCTTCCAGCCGGTGCAGTGGTAGGTCTTGCCGAAGCTGGAGATGACGAAGGTGCGCTCGCGTAGTTCCGGGTAGCGCAGCGCCGATTCGTGGCGGCGGCCGTCGTAGATGATGTGTTCGTACACCTCATCGGAAATCAGGTAGATCTGCGTGCCACGCAGCAGGTCGGCCAGCGCCTGCATGTCGGCCTCGTCCAGCATCGCACCGGACGGGTTGTGCGGGGTGTTGACCATCAGCATGCGGGTGCGCGGGGTGATCGCCGCACGCACGCGGTCCCAGTCGACGGCGAACGTCTGCGGGTCCAGCGGCACGTGCACGGCGATGGCGCCGGCCAGCTCTATGGCCGGTTCATAGCAGTCGTAGGCCGGGTCCAGCACGATCACTTCCTCGCCGGCACGCACCACGGCGTGGATGGCGTTGAAGATCGCCTCGGTGGCGCCGCTGGTGACGGTGATCTCCGTGTCCGGATCGATCGTCGCGCCGTACAGGTCCAGCGACTTCTGCGCGATGGCCTGGCGCAGCGGGGCCACGCCGGTCATTGGCGGGTACTGGTTGAGGCCGGCGCCCATCGCCTTGGTGGTTTCGTCGATCAGGCGCTGCGGCGCGGAGAAATCCGGGAAACCCTGGCCCAGGTTGACCGCGCCGTGTTCGGCAGCGAGCTGGGACATCACGGTGAAGATCGTGGTACCGACCTTGGGCAGCTTGGTGGTGGGTTGCATCGGCCTGGGGGAATGGGGAGACAAGGACTGAAAGTGTACGAAATCCACGCCCTGCCCGTGGACTCAACCGGTAGCGCCGGGTCATACCCGGCGGCTCTTTGCATATTCCTTGCGGCCGCCGGGCATGGCCCGGCGCTACCAGGGCAGGTTTCATCGCTACAATTGCCGCCGCACTCCGGCACGAAGACCCCTGCCCCTTGAACACCCCAGCATTGCTGGCCGCCAGCGGCCTGAGCTTCTCCCGCAATGACGAACCCGTGTTCGGCCCGCTGGACTTCCACGTGGACGCCGGCGAGGCCCTGCTGGTGCAGGGCGGCAATGGTGCCGGCAAGACCACCCTGCTGCGCGTACTGGCCGGCCTGGCCCGCCCCGGCGCCGGCCAGGTGCGCATCGACGGCAAGCAGGCCAGCAACACCGAACGCGCCCGCTATGTCGCCTACCTCAGCCACCTGCCGGCGCTGAAGCCGGACCTGGACACGCTGGAGAACCTGCACTTCCTCTGCGGCCTGCACGGCCGCCGGGCCAAGCAGATGCCCGGCAGCGCGCTGGCCATCGTCGGCCTGGCCGGTTATGAGGACACCCTGGTGCGGCACCTGTCGGCCGGGCAGAAAAGGCGCCTGGCGCTGGCCCGCATCTGGCTGTCGCCGGCACCGCTGTGGCTGCTCGACGAACCCTACGCCAACCTCGATCTGGATGGCATCAACCTGGTCAACCGGATGATTTCGGCGCATCTGCGCGGCGGCGGTGCCGCCCTGGTCACCACCCACGGCGCCTATGCCGCACCGCCGGTGCGCACGCGCCTGCTCGAGCTGCGCGCGCCCGGGCAAGCGGCCGCAACGGTGCCGGGAGGTGCCGCATGATCGCCCCCGGTACCGAACCGGGCCTGTGGCAGACCGCCCGCGCCCTGTTCTCGCGCGATCTGCGTCTGCTCTGGCGCCGCCGTGGCGATGCACTGCAGCCGGTGCTGTTCGCCCTGCTGGTGGTGGTGCTGTTCGCGCTGGCGCAGGGCCGCGATCCGCAGCCGCTGGCGGCCACCGCTGGCGCCGTGCTGTGGCTGGCGGTGCTGCTGGCCGGGCAGCTGGCGCTGGATTCGCTGTTCCGTTCCGATGCCGAGGATGGATCGCTGGAACAATGGCTGCTGGCCCCGGTGCCACTGGCCTGGCTGGTGCTGGTGCGCGTGCTGCTGCACTGGGCTACCACCGCGCTGCCGCTGATCGTGGTCAGCCCGCTGCTGGCGGAAATGCTGCATCTGCCACATGACCAACTGCCGATGTTGCTGGCATCGTTGCTGCTGGGAACACCGGTACTGAGCCTGATCGGTGGCGTGGTCGCCGCGCTGACCGTGGGCATCCGGCGCTCTGGTATTCTCGTGGCGTTGCTGTCGTTGCCGCTGTACGTACCGGTGCTGGTGTTCGGTGCGGGCAGTCTGGCGGCGGCCAGCCGCGGGCAGGATCCGGTCGGTGCGCTGCTGATGCTGGGCGCAGGGCTGGTGGTCGCCCTGCTGCTGGCACCGCTGGCGACCGCTGCGGCCATCCGTATTTCCCTGAGTTGAACGGGCAGAGAGCCAATCCACCCTTGCTGGATAGCCGTCACGCATGAATCCGATCGTCCGCTGGTTCCATCAACTCGGTTCGCCGCCTACCTTCGATCGTTTCGCTGCCCGCTGGTCGCGTGTGTTCTACATCGCTGCGCTGCCGGTGCTGCTGGTCGGCCTGTGGCAGGCACTGCTGGTGGTGCCACCGGAAGCGCGCCAGCTGGACAGCTTCCGCATCCTCTACATCCACGTGCCAAGCGCCTGGATGAGCCTGTTCGTGTTCGCGCTGATGGCCCTGTACGCCGCCATCGCGCTGATCTGGCGCATCAAGATCTGCGAGATCCTGGCCATGGCCTGCGCCCCGATGGGCGCCGGCTTCACCCTCATCACCCTGCTCACCGGCAGCATCTGGGGCAAGGGCACCTGGGGCACCTGGTGGGACTGGGACCCGCGCATGACCAGCGAACTGGTCCTGCTGTTCCTGTACCTGGGCGTCATCGGCCTGTACCACGCCATCGAGGACCGCCGCAGCGCCGCGCGCGCGGCCGGCCTGCTGGCCATCGTCGGCGTCAGCCTGCTGCCGGTCATCCGCTATTCGGTGGACTGGTGGGGCGGCCTGCACCAGCGCCAGTCGATCAGCGTGTTCGGTGATTCGGCGATCAGCAGCGCGATGATCGCGCCGCTGTGGTGGATGGTGATCGGCACCAAGTTCTGGTTCGCCGGCTCGGTACTGGCCAAGGCACGCGCCGACAACCTCGACCGCGAGGCCGGCAAGGCCTGGGTCGGCGAGCGCGTGGAGGAGACCCCGCGATGACCCACCTGCCCTTCGTGATCGGCGCCTATGCGGTGTTCGTGCTGGTACTGCTGGCCGATGCCATCGGTTCGTGGCTGCGTCTGCGCGCCGCGCGCCGCCAGGCGCAGTCGCGCCAGCAGCGGCAGCAGGCACGGCAGAGCGCGCAGCAGGCCGCGCCGGCGCTGACGGCGGAGCTGGAACGATGACGCCGGTGCAGCGCCGCCGCATGGCCTGGGTGCTGCTGGCCCTGCTCGCCTCCGGCCTGGCCACCGCACTGGTGGCGATGGCGCTGGAACGCAACATCGCCTACCTCTATACGCCGTCGGAAGTGCTGCGCGGCGATGTCGATGCGCAGACCCGCTTCCGCCTCGGCGGAATGGTGGTCAAGGGCTCGTTCAACCGCCCGGTCGGCTCGCTCGATGCCCGCTTCGAGGTCACCGATGGCGATGCGCAGCTGGCCGTGCTGACCTCGCGCATCCTGCCGGACATGTTTGCCGAAGGCACCGCCGTGGTCGCCAGCGGACGCCTGCAGGACGGCGTATTCGTCGCCGATGAAGTGCTGGCCAAGCACGATGAGAAGTACGTGCCGAAGGAAGTGGCCGACAAGATGGGTGATGCCCATCGCAAGCACGACGTGCCGGTACCGGCCACCGAGGTGCGCTGAGTGTTGCCTGGAGTGCTGCCAGAGCTGGGCCAGATCCTGCTGCTGTGTGCATTGCTGGCCTCGCTGCTGCAGGCCGGCCTGCCGCTGGTGGGCGCGCAGCGTGGCAACGACGCGTGGATGGCGGTGGCCCGACCGGCCGCGCTGGCCCAGCTGCTACTGGTGGCCGGCGCGTTCGCGGTGCTGACTGCCGCCTTCGTGCGGCAGGATTTCTCGGTGCGCTACGTGGCCGAGAATTCCAATTCACTGCTGCCGATGATCTACCGCTACTCGGCGGTCTGGGGCGCGCACGAGGGCTCGCTGCTGATGTGGGCGCTGGTGCTGGCGCTGTGGACCGGTGCGGTGGCGCTGTTCTCGCGGCACCTGCCCGCGCCGGTGCAGGCGCGCGTGCTGGCGGTGATGGGCGTGGTCAGCGTCGGCTTCCTCGCCTTCCTCATCTTCACCTCCAACCCGTTCCTGCGCCTGAACCCGGCGCCGCTGGAAGGCCGCGACCTCAATCCACTGCTGCAGGACCCCGGCCTGATCATCCACCCGCCGATGCTGTACCTGGGCTACGTCGGTTTCGCGGTGCCGTTCGCCTTCGCCGTGGCCGCCCTGCTGGAAGGCCGCGTGGATGCGCGCTGGCTGCGCTGGACGCGGCCGTGGACCAACGTGGCCTGGGGCTTCCTGACCCTGGGCATCGCGCTGGGCAGCTGGTGGGCCTATTACGAGTTGGGCTGGGGCGGCTGGTGGTTCTGGGACCCGGTGGAAAATGCCAGTTTCATGCCCTGGCTGGTCGGCGCAGCGCTGATCCACTCGCAGGCCGTCACTGAAAAGCGCGGCACCTTCGGCAGCTGGACCCTGCTGCTGGCCATCGCCGCCTTCGCGCTGTCGCTGCTGGGCACCTTCCTGGTGCGCTCGGGCGTGCTGACCAGCGTGCATTCGTTCGCCGCCGATCCGTCGCGTGGCTTGTTCATCCTGGTGTTCCTGTCGCTGCTGGTCGGTGGCAGCCTGCTGCTGTACCTGCTGCGCGCCAGCGGCCTCAGCGTGGATGCCGATGACCCGCGCCGCGGCTTTACTGCCACCTCACGCGAAACCCTGCTGCTGGCCAACAACCTGCTGCTGGCCACCGCCTGCGCGATGGTGCTGCTGGGCACGCTGTATCCGCTGCTGGCCGACGCACTGTCGCTGGGCAAGATCTCGGTCGGCCCGCCCTATTTCGGCAGCCTGTTCCTGCTGCTGATGGCGCCGATGGTGCTGCTGCTGCCCTTCGGCCCGCTGGTGAAGTGGCAGCGTGACCAGCCGTCGCGCGCGTTCGCCCTGCTGGCACCATGGCTGGGCCTGGCCGTGCTGCTGGGTGGGCTGGCCTGGTGGCAGGCCCCGCAGAACGGCTGGAAGGCCGGCCTCGGCGTGGCGGCGGCGGCCTGGGTCGGACTGGGCACGGCGCGCTTCGTCTGGCAGCGCCTGCGTGGCAATGGCCGCTTCACCGGCGAAATGCTCGGCATGATCGTCGCCCATGCCGGCGTCGCCGTGTTCCTCGCCGGCGCGCTGCTGGTGGAAGCCTTGAACGTGCAGCGCGAAGTCGCACTGACACCGGGCCAGCAGGTGGCGGTCGGGCGCCATGAAGTGCGCTTTGAAGGCGTGGACCATCGCGAGGGCCCCAACTTCACCGCCGACCGCGGTCATCTGCGCGTGTTCCGCAATGGCCGCGAGCTGGCCCTGCTGCATCCGGAAAAGCGCCAGTACGCCAGCGGCAGCCAGGTGATGACCGAGGCCGGCATCGATGCACGCCTGAGCGGTGACGTCTACGTGGCATTGGGCGAGCCGCTGGGCAACAATGCATGGGCGGTACGGGTGCACATCAAGCCGTTCGTGCGCTGGATCTGGCTGGGCGCGCTGCTGATGGCCCTGGGCGGATTCATCACCGCCGCTGATCGTCGTTTCCGTCGTCCGTAGGAGTTTCCATGTCCGAGTCCCCCGCCCCGCGTCCGTCCCGCCCGCTGCCGCCGGTAGCCATCGTGATCGGCGTGCTGTTCTTCTTCGGCCTGCTCGGGCTGATGATCTACGGGGTGATGAAATCAGGCGACCCGCAGCGCGACGTGCTGCCCTCGGCGCTGATCGACAAGCCGGCACCGGCCTTCGCCCTGCCGGTGCTGCACGACCCGAGCATGACCGTGCGCAGCGAAGAACTGCGCGGTGCGCCTTACCTGTTGAACGTGTGGGGCAGCTGGTGCGCGGCCTGCCGCGAGGAACACCCGGTGCTGACCCGCTTCGCCGAGAGCAAGCGCGTGCGCGTGATCGGCTACAACTGGAAGGACGAGCCGACCGACGCGCTGCATTGGCTGGAAACGCTGGGCAACCCGTTCATGGTGGTGCTGAGCGATGTCGAAGGCCGCACCGCCATCGACTGGGGCGTGACCGCCGCGCCGGAGACCTTCCTGGTCGACGGCAGCGGCATCGTGCGCTGGAAGTACAGCGGCGCGATGACCCAGCAGGTGGTCGACGAAAAACTGATTCCGGCGCTGCAGAAGATCGAGAAGGCCCAGGGCAATGCCGATGCCGGCCTGCACGGTAATCCGTAAGCCGCTGCACTGGCTGCTGCTTGCGCTGCTGATGGCGGCGGCGCTGCCCGCGCCTGCCCAGCAGCCGCTGCACGACCCGCGTCCGCTCGCCTTCCGCGACGCAGCTGAAGAAGCCCGCTTCCACGACCTGGCCGCGCAGCTGCGCTGCGTGCAGTGCCAGAACCAGTCGCTGGCCGATTCCAACGCACAGATTGCCCAGGACCTGCGCCGCGAGGTGCTGCAGCTGATGCAGCAGGGTCTCGACGATGCGCAGATCAAGCAGTTCCTGGTGGCCCGCTACGGTGAGTTCGTGCTCTACCAGCCGCCGCTGCAGCCGGGCACCTGGCTGCTGTGGGGCGGCCCGCTGCTGCTGCTTGGCGCCGGTGGCGTGGTGGTGCTGGGCATCGTCCGCCGCCGTGGCCGCAACGTGGCGCCGGCACCGGCCGGCAACGCCGACGAAGGAGATGGCTGGTGAGCAACCTTCTGCCCGTGCTGGCCGGCCTGGTCGCCGCGCTGATGGCCGCGCTGGTGCTGTGGCCGCTGCGCCGCCAGGGCCGCCGCGGTTTCGTGACGGGTGTGCTGGCACTGGGCGTGGTCGGTGCCTGCCTGTACCTGCTGGTGGGCGACCCGCGCGCCGCACAGGTGCACCCGGCACCGTCGGTGGCCACCCTGCGTGATGGGGTGAAGGCACTGCAGCAGGCACTGCAGCGCGACCCGCAACGCGCCGATGGCTGGGCGCTGCTGGGCCGCTCGCAGGCCGAGCTCGGCGATGCCCCGGCCGCCGCCGACGCCTTCGCCCGCGCCGTTGCCCTCGCCCCGGATGATGCCGGCGTGCTGGTGGAAGCCGCGCAGGCACGCGCGCAGGCCGATGCGGGCAAGCAGTTCGATGACACCGCGATGGACTGGCTGCGGCAGGCCCGTCGCTTGGCACCCGATGCCGAGCGCGCCAGCTGGCTGCTCGGCATCGCCCTGCGCCAACGCGGCCGCAATGCCGAAGCGGCCGATGTCTGGAGCAGCCTGCTGCCGCGCCTGGAGCCCGGTGCCGCGCAGGCCCTGCAGGCACAGATCGCCATCGCCCGCGAGGCCGCCGGCCAGGCGGTGGACGCACCGGCCGCGGAGGCGCCCGCCCTGCTGCAGGTCCGCGTGCAGCTGCCCGCCTCGTTGAAGCAGGCTGATTGGCCGGCCAGCACCCAGGTGTTCGTGCTCGCACGCGCCGTCGGTGGCCCGCCGATGCCGGTGGCCGCACGCAGGCTGCCGCTGGCCGGTTTCCCGGCAACGGTCGGCCTCGGTGACGGCGACAGCCCGATGCCGACCGCACCTCTGTCGGCGCATGCCGAAGTGGAAGTGCTGGCACGCGTTTCGCGCAGTGGCAGCGCCAATCGCAGCGATGGCGACCTGCAGAGCGAAGTGGTGCGCGTGCAGCTGCCGCATGACGGCGTGGTGGAGCTCCGGTTCCCGTAGATCGCGCACCGCTGCGCTCGCCGGGCATGGCCCGTCGCTACCCGCGCACCAATCACCGGTAGCGCCGGGCCATGACCGGCGGATGCGTGCGCCGGCAATGGAAACCAGCGTGTCGCCTGCTGCACAGGCGTCCCCGCTAGAATGCCCGCATGACTGAATTCATCCCGCCCGGCACCCGATTTCATGCCCTGCCCTCGCCGTTCCCGTTCAAGCGCGGCGGCGCCCTGCATGGCGCGCGCGTGGCCTACGAGACCTGGGGCACGCTGGCCGCCGACGGCCGCAACGCGATCCTGATCGTCACCGGCCTGTCGCCGGACGCACATGCCGCCGCCAATGCCGACAACCCGGCCCCAGGCTGGTGGGAAGCGATGGTCGGCGCTGGCAAGCCGATCGACACCGACCGCTGGTTCGTGGTCTGCGTCAATTCGCTGGGCAGCTGCAAGGGTTCCACTGGCCCGGCCTCGCTGGATCCGGCCACCGGCGAGCTCTATCGCCTCGACTTCCCGGAACTGTCGGTAGAAGACGGTGCACGCGCGGCCATCGAGGTCGTGCACGCGCTGGGCATCGAGCAGCTGGCCTGCGTGGTCGGCAATTCGATGGGCGGCATGACCGCGCTGGCGGTGCTGATGCTGCAGCCGGGCATCGCCCGCAGCCACATCAACATTTCCGGCAGCGCGCAGGCCTTGCCGTTCTCCATTGCCATCCGCTCGCTGCAGCGCGAAGCCATCCGCCTCGACCCCAAGTGGGATGGCGGGCGCTATACCGAAACCGATTATCCGGAATCGGGCATGCGCATGGCACGCAAGCTGGGCGTGATCACCTACCGTTCCGCGCTGGAATGGGATGGCCGCTTCGGTCGCGTGCGACTGGATTCGGACCAGACCGATGATGACCCGTTCGGTCTGGAATTCCAGGTCGAAAGCTACCTCGAAGGCCATGCACGGCGATTCGTGCGCTTCTTCGATCCAAACTGCTACCTGTATCTGAGCCGCTCGATGGACTGGTTCGACCTGGCCGAGTATGCCGACGGCGACGTGCTGGCCGGGCTGGCGAAGATCCGCGTCGAAAGGGCGCTGGCCATCGGCGCCAACACCGACATCCTGTTCCCGGTGCAGCAGCAGCAACAGGTCGCCGACGGCCTGCGTGCCGGTGGTGCCGATGCGCAGTTCATCGGCCTGGACTCACCGCAGGGCCACGACGCCTTCCTCGTCGATTTCGATCGCTTCGGCCCGGCCGTGCGCGGTTTCCTCGACGCGCTGTAAGTGGCCTGGCGGCGCAACCTGGCACTGGCTGCGTTCGGCGCGCTTATCGCGATGACGGTCAGCGGCGTGCTGCCGCTGTGGCTGGGCGGCTGGTGCCTGCTGGCCAGTTCGCTGTCGTGCGGCCTGTACGGGCATGACAAGCGGGCGGCACAGCGCAAGCAGTGGCGCATCCCCGAACGCACGTTGCAGCTGCTGGCCTTCGCCGGTGGCTGGCCGGGCGCGCTGCTGGGTCAGGCGCTGTTCCGGCACAAACACCGCAAGGCGGAATTCCAGTGGGTGTTCTGGCTGTGCGTGGTGGCCAACGTGGCGTCGATCGCAGTGATGCTGCGCGAATTTTCGCGGTAACCACCCGGATGAGTGTAAAGCCGAGCCCATGCTCGGCTGCCTTCTGCGCGGAGCCGAGCATAGGCTCGGCTCTACAGTAGATCCACGCCATGCGTGGATTCCCGCTGCAACACGCCGTCACGCAAACGGTACTGCGCATCGACCACGCCGTCGGGCAGGTCGTCGTGGGTGATCATCAACAGGCTGCGCCCCTCCAGCAATCCAGCCAGATCCTGCAGCAGCGCATGCGCGGCATCCACGTCCAGGCCTTCGGTCGGTTCGTCCAGCAACAGGATCGGTGCATTGCGCAGCAGCGCGCGCGCCAAGGCCAGCCGCCTTGCCTGCCCGGCCGACATCGTCGCGCCGTTCTCGCCCACCCAGGTCTGCAGGCCGCCATTGCGCTCGGCCCACTCAGCCAGCCGCACGCGGCGCAGTACCGCCCACAGGGCGTCATCGCCTGCCTCTGGATCACCCAGCCGCAGGTTCTCGGCCACGCTGCCGGCAAACACCGGCGCGTTCTGCGGCAGCCATGCCAGCTGCCGGTGCCAGTCTTCCTGGGCGAACTCGCGCAGGTCGCGACCGCCGTAACTCACCCGTCCCTGCTGCGGATCCCACAGGCGCAGCAGCAGGCTCGACAGCGTGGTCTTGCCACTGCCACTGTCGCCGCGGATGGCGATGCGCTCACCCGGTGCCAGGCTCAGCTGCAGGCCCGCCAGTACCGGCCGCGCCGCACCCGGCCAACGGAAGTGCACGTTCTCCCACTGTACGGCCGCTCCGTTGGGCACTGCCTGCGGCGCTGCCGGGTCCTCCACCGTCGGCGTCTGCTCGACGATGGACTGCAGGCGGTCCGCGGCGATGCGGCCGGACTGCAGCGACTGCCAGGCCAGCCCCATGCCCGCCCACAACTCGATCATCGCTACGGTCAGGAACACCAGGCCGGCGGCCATTTCCGCGGGAATGCTCTGCTGTTCGGCCGCCTGCAGGGCCAGCGCCAGCATCGCCACCAGACCCAGCCCAGCCACCAGGCCGTGCAGGGTCGAGGCGGCGATCAGCCGCCAGCGTCGACGCCGGTCGCGCGAGGCCAGCTGCTTGGCCGCCACCCGCACCTTCAGCTGCCACGCGGCGTCGGCATGCAGCGCGGCCAGATCACCCGCCCCCTCCAGGCCTTCGAATGCAGCGGTACGCAGTGCGGTGCGGTGTGCGGCACGGTCGGCCTCTTCGTCGTCATGCCCGCGTACGCCCAGCCACGGCACGCCGAAGCCGATCAGCAGCGCCAGCACGGCCAGCAGCACGGCGGCCGAGGGCAGGATCGGCGCCGCCGAAACCACCGCCACCAACGACAACGCGCCCAGCGCCACCAGCGGCCCGATGGCGCGCACCAGCAGGCCGTCGACTTCACCGATGTCACCCAGCAGGCGCGCCAGCAGATCGCCAGTACGCGTGGCACCCAACCGCGCCGGGGCCAGCGGCAGCGCGCGGCGGAAGAACCACACGCGCAGGTCGCGGGCGATGCGCAGGGTGGCATCGTGGCCGACCAGCTTTTCGAAATAGCGCGAGACGATGCGCGCCATGGTCAGGCCGCGGATGCCAGCCGATGGCGAGAAGAAATTGAAGCCCTGCGCCAGGCCAGCGGCACCGGCCAGCGCGGCGGCGGTGAGGAAGCCACCGGACAGGCCCAGCAGCGCGGTGCCGGCCAGCATCGTGACCCACAGCAGCAGCACCGTCAGCAGCAGGCGCGGTCGGTGGCGCAGGAACACCGCGCGCAGCGAATCGGCCGAGCGGCTCATGCGCGCAGCGCCTGTGCCGGATCGACCAGGCGCCCTTCAGGCAACAACAGGCAGCGGTCGGCCCAGGCGATCACCGCCGGGCTGTGGGTGGCCACCACCACGCTGCGGCCACGCGCGTAAGCGGCCAGGCTGCTCAGCAACGCCGCTTCGGTCTCGCCATCGAGGAAGGCGGTCGGCTCATCCAGCAACAGCACCTGCGGGTCGCGCAGCAACAGGCGGGCCAGGCCGATGCGCCGCGCCTCGCCACCAGACAGGCCGAAGCCGCGCTCGCCGATCAGCGTGTCCAGCCCCTCCGGCAGGCGCCGGGCGAACTGCAGCACCTGCGCCGCCTCGGCCACCGCGCGCAGGCGTGCATCGCTGGCACCGGGGTCGGCCAGCCGCAGGTTGTCGGCAATCGAACCATGGAACAGATAGGGGCGCTGGCTGGCGTAGGCCACCTGCACGCCGGCGCGTTGCTGCACCCGCCCGGCACGCGGCGGCAACCAGCCGGCCAGCGCTTCCAGCAGCGTGCTCTTGCCCGAGCCGCTGGGGCCGACCAGGGCCAGCCGCTGGCCGGGTTCCAGCCGCAGGTCCACGCCCTGCAGCACATCGTGTGGGGCACCGAGCGGGCGCAGCACCAGACCCTGCGCCTGCAGCGGCGGCAAGGCGGCCTCGGCCGGCTCCACCGCCAGCGGTGCCGGCGGTACCTCGGCCACCGCTGGCTCCCCGGGCAGCGACAGCAGCAGCCGCTCGACTTCGGCAGCGGCGGCCAGCGCATTGGCGCGGTCGTGGTAATGCGCGGCCAGCCGTCGCAGCGGTGCGTAAAACTCCGGCGCCAGCAGCAGGCAGAACAGACCCCCACCGAGCGTCGGCACCGTCGCATGCAGGGACATCAGCCCCAGGTAGCTCAGGCCGAGGTACAGCGCGACCATCGCAACGCTCACCGAGGCGAAGAATTCCAGCACGGTGGAGGACAGGAAGGCGATGCGCAGCACCTTCATCGTGCGCACGCGCACCCCTTCGGCAGCCGCTTCGATGCCGGCCAGTTCGGCCTCGCCCTGCCCATACAGGCGCAGCAGGCCCAGCCCCTTGATGCGGTCGGCGAAGTGACCGCTCATGCGCGCCAGTTCACCCAGCTGCGCGCGACCGGCGGATTCGGCACCCCAGCCCACCAGCATCATGAAGAACGGCACCAGCGGCGCGGTGAACAGCAGGATCAGCGCGACCACCCAGTCGACCCACGCCACCGCAGCGAGGATCAGCAGCGGCACCACCACCACTTCGGTGCGCACCGGCAGGAAGCCGCTGTAATAGTTTTCGATGGCATCGCCGTGGTGCAGCATCAGCTCGCCCAGCTCGCCGGTGCGGCGCTGGCGCAGCCACAGCGGGCCGTGGCCGAGCAGGCGCGCGAACACGCGTTCACGCAGGGCCAGCCGGGCCGCATCGGCGACGTCCCCGGCGGCGGCCTGGGTGGCGCTGCCCAGCAGCGTGCGCAGCACCAGGATGACCGCCAGCGCGGCCAGCACCGGCAGGCCATCGGCCAGCGGCGCGCGCTCCACCAGCACCGTCTGCACCAGCCAGGCGATCGCGGCCGCCTGGCCGATCAGCAGGGCACCGGACAGGCTGATGCACAGGGCCGCCAGCCGCCGCCGGCCGCGCGCGGCATGGGCCAGGCCGGCCAGCCAGGCGGTGCGGGCACGCCGTTGCAGGGTCGATTCCTCCTCCGCGGTGCGGGGCTCGGCAGCAGTAGGTTCGGCAGCGCTCAAGGTCTTCACAGGCAACGGGGATGCTCCGCATTGTAGGCCCAGGTCGCAGGCGCCCCTGCGGCAGGCGGTCGCAGGCGTCACGGGAAAGGCATACGATCCCCTTGGACACCTGTTCATACATTGATCTGGATCAAGGCTGTTTGAAGTAGTCGGTCACATCATTCACCCGAAGACCACCCTTCCCGCCACCTGCAACGGCACTATCCAACGAGGTAGCCAGGCCATGATTGATCAGACAGTCGTAGAACTGTCGCGGCTGCAATTCGCTCTGACCGCGATGTACCACTTCCTATTCGTACCACTCACGCTCGGCCTGTCCTTCATGGTGGCCATCATGGAGAGCGTGTACGTCATGACCCGCAAACAGGTCTGGCGGCAGATGACCCTGTTCTGGGGCACGCTGTTCGGCATCAACTTCGCCATCGGCGTGGCCACCGGCCTGGTGATGGAATTCCAGTTCGGCATGAACTGGTCGTACTACAGCCACTACGTGGGCGACATCTTCGGTGCGCCGCTGGCCATCGAAGGCCTGATGGCCTTCTTCCTCGAAGCGACCTTCATCGGTCTGTTCTTCTTCGGCTGGAAGCGCCTGAGCCCGGTCAAGCACCTCACCGTCACCTGGCTGATGGCGCTGGGCACCAACCTGTCGGCGGTGTGGATCCTGATCGCCAACGGCTGGATGCAGAACCCGACCGGTGCGGTGTTCAACCCGGACACGATGCGCATGGAAGTGGTGGACTTCGCCGCGGTGCTGTTCAACCCGGTGGCGCAGGCCAAGTTCGTGCACACCGTCAGCGCCGGCTACGTGACCGGTGCCATCTTCGTGATGTCGATCAGCGCCCTGTACCTGCTGCGCAACAAGCACAAGGACATGGCCCGTCGCTCGTTCGCGGTGGCCGCGGCGTTCGGCCTGCTGTCCTCGCTGTCGGTGGTGGTACTGGGTGACGAGAGCGGCTACGCCGCCAGCGAGCACCAGAAGATGAAGCTGGCCGCGATCGAAGCGATGTGGGAAACCGAGCGTGCGCCGGCCGACTTCACCGCCTTCGGCATTCCCAACCAGACCACGCACCAGAACGACTACGCGATCAAGATCCCGTATTTGATGGGCCTGATCGCCACCCGTTCGCTGAACCAGCCGATTCCCGGCATCCTGGAACTGGTGGACCGCGCCGAGCACCGCATCCGCGGTGGCCAGCTCGCCTATGGCGCACTGGAACGCATCAAGAAGGACAAGACCGACCTGCAGGCGCGCGAAATGTTCGACCGCCACTGGCAGGACCTGGGCCATGGCCTGCTGCTGAAGCGTTACCGTGAGGACATCCTCAATGCCACCCCGGAGGAAATCTCCAAGGCCGCGATGGATACCGTGCCGCGCGTGGCACCGCTGTTCTGGACCTTCCGCATCATGGCAGGCCTGGGCTTCTATCTGATCGCCTTCTTCGCCCTGGCGTTCTACTTCTCCTGCCGCAACACCTTCCAGGACAAGCGCTGGTTCCTGAAGCTGGCCGTGTGGAGCCTGCCGGCGCCGTGGATCGCGATCGAATGCGGTTGGTTCGTGGCCGAGTACGGCCGCCAGCCGTGGGCGGTGGATGGCGTGCTGCCCACCTTCTACGCCGCGTCGGGCCTGGCCCTGCATGAAATCCTGACCACGCTGGCGGTGTTCACCGCGCTCTACACGGTGCTGCTGGTCATCGAGATCAAGCTGATGCTGAAGGCGATCCGCACCGGCCCGGATGACATCCTGCCGACGCTGCAGGCCGACATCCGCCCTGTTTCCCCCACTGCAGCCGCTGCCGGACAGGCCTGAGGCAGGAGAATCCAGATGGAATTCATTGCACTTGATTACACCACGCTCCGCGTGATCTGGTGGCTGCTGCTCGGCATCCTGCTGATCGGCTGGGCGGTGATGGACGGCTTCGATCTCGGCGTCGGCACGCTGCTGCCGTTCGTGGCGAAAACCGATGAGGAACGCCGGCGGGTGATCAACACCGTCGGCCCGGTCTGGGAAGGCAACCAGGTCTGGCTGGTGCTGGGCGGCGGCGCGATCTTCGCCGCCTGGCCGCCGCTGTATGCGGTCAGCTTCTCCGGCTTCTACCTGGCGGTGTTCGCGATGCTGTTCGGCCTGATCCTGCGGCCGGTCGGCTTCAAGTACCGCAGCAAGATGCCGTCCCGGCGCTGGCGCGACAACTGGGACCGCGTGCTGTTCGTCGGTGGCCTGCTGCCGGGCCTGATTGCCGGCGTGGCGGTGGGCAACGTGCTGCTGGGCGTGCCGTTCCACTTCGATGACACCCTGCGCGTCACCTACACCGGTTCGTTCTTCGGCCTGCTCACACCGTTCGCGCTCATCGCCGGCCTGGTCAGCGTGGCCATGCTGGTCTCGCACGGTGCAGCCATGCTGGTCATCAAGACCGACGGCCCGGTCGCTGAACGTGCCGCACGCTACGGCAGCATCGCCGCGCTGATCAGCTTCCTGCTGTTCGCGGTGGCAGGTCTCTGGGTCGCCTTCGGCCTGCCCGGTTACCAGATCACCTCGCAGGTGGTGACCGACGGCCCGACCAACCCGCTGCTGAAGACGGCGGCGATCGGCACGGCTGCCGGTGGCTGGCTGCGAAACTACAGCAGCATGCCGGCCACGATCGTGTTCCCGGTGCTGGGCCTGCTGGGTGCGCTGGCCAGTGCGGCGCTGCTGCGTGCACGCCGCGGCGGCCTGGCCTTCATCGCCTCGGGCGCGTCCATCGCCGGCATCATCCTCACCGTCGGCTTCGCCATCTTCCCCTTCCTGCTGCCGTCCTCCAGCCAGCCCACCTCCAGCCTCACCGTCTGGGACAGCTCGTCCAGCCACCTGACGCTGTGGATCATGCTGCTGGCCACGGCCATCTTCCTGCCGATCATCCTCGCCTACACCACCTGGGTGTACCGCGTGCTGAAAGGCAAGACGACGGTCGAAGAAATGGGCGACAACCCGAACGCGTATTGATGGATTGCATCCGTGCCGACCCACGGTCGGCATCTGCCCCAAACGAAGGAGATACGAGCATGTGGTATTTCGCCTGGATCCTCGGCACTGGCCTGGCCTCCACCGTGGCCATCCTCAACGGCATGTGGTTCGAATCGCGCGAGCGGAACCGCCTGGAGGAAGAAAACAGTCGCTGAGCTGTAAAAAAACCTTGCCGCCTTGGCCTTCACACGGTATCTTAGGCGGCTCCTTCGGGGTGTAGCTCAGTCTGGTAGAGCGCTACGTTCGGGACGTAGAGGTCGCAGGTTCGAATCCTGTCTCCCCGACCACTTCGGTGGTCGCATTGAAGCCTGGTGAAGTCTTCCAGGCTTTTTTGTTCCCTGAAGGATTCCACTGCTTCGGCAGTGTGAAGAAACACCATTTACCCCTTGCCGCCATCGGGGTGAATGGATAGAATAGGCGGCTCCCTTCGGGGTGTAGCTCAGTCTGGTAGAGCGCTACGTTCGGGACGTAGAGGTCGCAGGTTCGAATCCTGTCTCCCCGACCACTTCAGTGGTCACCAAGAAGCCTGGAAGACGACAGTCCTCCGGGTTTTTTTGTGCCTGTCGCTTGGCGGCATCCCGCCCGGCCCCGCCCCGTACAATGGGCACCCTTTCCCCCACCCCTGCACCGGCCTGGCCCGGTGCCGGCGCTGCACGCCCAAGACGCCGCGTGCGCCACCTGCAAGGACCCGCCGCATGACGTCCCCGACTTCGCCCTCACCCTCGCTGCTGCACGGCCGCCTGCTGGCGTTCGCCGCCATCATGCTGGCGGCGGTCAACCTGCGTACCGCGGTCACCTCCATCACTCCGCTGCTGGACGTGCTCGGCCAGCAGTTCGGCTTCGGCACCACCATGACCGGCGTGCTCGGCATGCTGCCCACCGCCTCGTTCGCGCTGTTCGGCGTGGCGACCCCGGCCGTGGCCCGGCGCCTGGGCCTGGAGCGCACCACGCTGCTGGCGATGACCCTGGCCATGGCCGGCCTGCTGCTGCGCTCCAGCGCCGGCAACGTCGGCACGCTGCTGCTGGGCTCGGTGATCGCGTTGGCCGGCATGGGCATCGGCAACGTGGTGGTGCCGCCGCTGGTGAAGCGCTACTTCGCCAACAAGGTCGGCACGATGAGCACGCTGTACATCAGCGTGCTGCAGCTGGGCACGATGACGCCGGCGCTGCTGGCGGTGCCGGTCGCCAATGCCGCGGGCTGGCGCGTGTCGCTGGGCATGTGGGCACTGCTGGCGCTGGCCGCCGCCCTGCCCTGGCTGATGCTGGCCCGCCGCGCGCCGAAGCCGGTACAGGACGGCAGCGATCCCACCGCGCAGCCGCACGGCCGGGTCTGGCGCACGTCGCTGGGCTGGAGCATGACGCTGATGTTCGGCATGACCTCGCTGATGACCTATTCGATGTTCACCTGGCTGCCGCGCATCGTGGTCGAAGCCGGTGCCACGCCGGCGTTCGGTGGGGTGATGGTGGCGGTGTTCTCGGCGCTGGGCCTGCTGCCGTCGCTGGTCATTCCCTCGCTGGCGGTGCGCCTGCCGAACCCGTTCCCGCTGGTGCTGATCGGCTTCTTCGCCTTCGTCATCGCCTTCACCGGCCTGCTGCTGGCACCGCTGAAGGCGCCGCTGCTGTGGGCGGCGATGCTGGGCGTGGGCCCGTCGACGTTCCCGCTGGCGCTGACGCTGATCAACCTGCGCACGCGCACCCCGACCGGGTCAGCGGCGTTGTCCGGCTTCATGCAGGGCGTGGGCTACAGCTTCAGCTGCCTGGGGCCGTTTATGGTGGGCTGGCTGCATACGGTCAGCAATGGCTGGGGGCTGCCGTTCGGCTTCCTGTTCGGCTGCGCGGCGCTGATGCTGGGCGCGTCGTGGGTGGCGTGCAAGCCGCGCAAGCTGGAAGACCTCTGGTAAGGGGTTGGGTTGCTGCGGCAGGGCTGCGCCCTGCACCTGCCAAGGTCAACGGCAACGGCAACAACGGCTCTGGGTTTCTGTTTGCTGGGCGCGGCGGTGTGGGTGGATGAACGTGGTCGGATCTCGAATCTGAAGGGATGCACACGTCTCTCTCACGATGCTTCTACACATCGCTTCGGCATCTGCTGACGTAGGGTGTCCAATCATGACGCGGAGGGGCTGCCGTTCCGGGCGGCTCCAGACTCCGGGTCAGGGCGGCGCCCGGCGGACGCCTTGGGCGCCGCTGAAAGACCTGAAAAAGTGGTTGGTTGTCAGGGAGTTGCGATGAGCTTGACCGGTCTGGCAGGACTATTGCGTCTTAGCTGTAAAGGCAGGCTCTGGCCACCGCGGGAGACGGCCAGGCACAGCTGGCATGTGATGTGCGTCACACTTTCATCGCATCGTTGAAGTAGGGATGCTAAGGGGGTTTCATGATTGTCCACCGTCCGCTGGCGCTCTGCGTCGGCCTGGCCTGCGCCGCCTTGGCGTTCGGGGCCCATGCTGCTTCGCTGCCGGCCAGTATCAGCCGCGCTGACCGGATGGCCGAGATCGGCCACTACCGTGACCAGGCCCGCTGGGTCGATGCGCTGGCCGCGATCGAGCGCTCGCAGCTGCATGAGCCCAACGACCCGCTGCTGTACAAGCTGCAGGTCCTGACCCTGGGCGACATCGGCAATGCCGACCGCGCCTGGCGCCTGTACCAGGCGCGGCCTGAGCTGTTCGATGCCGACCAGACGGCGCGCCTGGAGGCGAACTACATCGCCAAGCGGGTGAACTGGAGCCTGGCCTACGGCCAGAGCGAAGACAGCCGCCTGGACGAAGCCGAAGCCTCGCTGGCGGAAATGGAGCAGTACGTACTGCGCGACGGCACACCGCTGGCGCAGGCGCCGCTGCGCATCCGCATGGACCGCCTGATCCTGCTCAACCGCCTGTCCCGCCATGCCCAGGTGCGCGATGAAGCGCGCGCCCTGCAGCAGGAGGGCCATGCCCTGCCCGACTACGTGCTGCCTGCGGTCGGCGATTCGATGATGGCCACCCAGCACCCGGACGAGGCCATTCCGCTGCTGCAAGCGGCAGTGAAGAACGATCCGTCGCGTTTCCAGTCGCGTTCCGAACTGGCCTACGCCTACCTCGAGACCGAGCAGGCCGAGACGGCCATCGGCTACCTGGAGACGTGGCAGAAGGACGAGCCGGAGTGGCGCTGGGGCGGCGGCAAGAGCCCGTACGCCAACTGGGCGCGCTATGAGGCCGACCTCAACCTGTCGATGATCCGCGCCTACAGCGGCGACCTGTCCACCGCGCAGCGCGAGCTGGAAGCCCTGGTCGACGTCGGGCCGGGCAATGGCGGGCTGCAGACCGCGCTGGGCAGCGTCTATCAGATGCGCGGCTGGCCGCGGCGGGCGCTCGAACGTCACCAGATGGCCTACACCCTCGACCCGCGCGATGTCTCGCCGCGGATCGGCATGTACGAATCCTACGTGCAGCTGCAGCGCGACGACCTCGCGCGGCCGCTGCATGACGATCTGCTCGAGCGCTACCCCAACCAGCCCTCGGTCCAGCGGATGGACCGCGACTGGCGTGCCCATCGCGGCTGGCAGCTGCAGGCCACCGTGGAAGGTGGCCGCAGTTCCGGCGGCGGCGGCAGCTCACCGCTGGGCAACGACGACCTGCATTACGGCACCGAAGTGGCCTCGCCCATCCTCGATGACCGCTGGCGCCTGTTCGCCTTCGCCGACCGGCGCTCGGTGACCTTCCAGGACCAGAAGATCAATCCGCTGTGGATCGGTGCCGGTGCGCGCTACCGCTTCGGCCGCGTCGATGCCGAGGCCGCCGTGGTGCGGCCCAACGACAGCATCGGCGACACCGGCCTGCGCGGTGGCTTCGGCTGGCAGTTCAACGACCAGTGGCACGCCGGCGTGACCGCCGCACGCAACGACCCGGAAGCTTCGATGCAGGCGCGCGTGTCTGGCATCACCGCCGACAGCGTGGCAGTGGCCGTCGACTACACCCGCAACGAGCTCACCCACTGGAGCCTGGGCGGCAGCCAGTTCCGCTACGACGACGGCAACCGCCGCGACACCCTCAACACCGCGATCGAACAGCGCCTCCTGACCCGCCCGCGCGTGATCATTGATGGCCTCGGCAGCCTCTACACCAGCCGCGGCTCGCGTGACGACGTGCCCTACTTCAACCCTTCGCGTGACCGCTCGGTGGAGATCGGCCTGCGCATCGACCAGCAGCTGTGGCGCCACTACGAACGCCACTTCCGCCACCGCTTGACGATGTCGCTGGGCGATTACTGGCAGGAAGGATTCGGCAGCTCGCTCATTCCCACGGTGGCCTACCGCCACGAGTGGCAGTTCGGCCAGGGCAGGATCTTCGAATACGGCGTGAGCTGGTCGCGGCCGGTCTACGATGGCCAACGTG
Organism: Stenotrophomonas sp. STEN054; assembly: GCF_056854535.1. Classification (NCBI taxonomy): domain Bacteria; kingdom Pseudomonadati; phylum Pseudomonadota; class Gammaproteobacteria; order Lysobacterales; family Lysobacteraceae; genus Stenotrophomonas; species Stenotrophomonas sp. STEN054. Next base: position 90,495 of record NZ_JBXFWG010000008.1, read on the forward strand.
AACGTCACATCGGCTTCGATGCCGCGCTGCGCTGGGGAGAGTGAGATGGAACGGATGCTTCGATACCTGATGACCGTGCTTCTGCTGGGGCTGGTGCTGCTGGCCCTGCCGGCCCCTGCCCAGGAGCGCGACCTGGATTCGGCCGACAACGGCCTGCTGGTGCTGAGCTACCACGACATCCGCGACGATGTGCGTGAGAAAGGCGATGCCGATGCGTACGCGGTCAGCACGCAGAACTTCGCTGCGCACCTGGACTGGCTCAGCGCGCACGGCTACCACCCGATCTCGCTGTCGCAGCTGATCAAGGCCTCGCGCGGCGAAGCCCAGCTGCCGCCTCGGCCGGTGCTGCTGACCTTCGACGATGGCCTGCGCAGCGTCTACAGCCGCGTCTACCCGCTGCTGCGTGCCTACAACTACCCGGCGCTGGTGGCGGTGATCACCGACTACGTCGACATGGCCCCGGGCCGCACCATCGACTACGGCTACCGCCCGTTCGGCCACGATGACTTCCTGACCTGGGACCAGCTGCGGGAGATGCAGGCCAGCGGCCTGATCGAACTGGCCAGCCATACCGACAACCAGCACCACGGCGTGCAGTCCAACCCGCAGGGCAACCAGACCCCGGCGGTGATCACCCGGATCTACGATCCGCAGACCCGGCACTATGAGACCGCGCAGCAATACGAAAAGCGCCTGCGCGACGATCTCGCGCTGAGTGTCAAGCGCATCCAGAAGGAACTGGGCGTCACCCCGAAGGCGATCGTGTGGCCGTATGCGGCCTACAACAAGCTGAGCAACGACATTGCCGAACAACTGGGCATGCCGGTGTCGTTCGACCTGGAAGGCCGCAGCACGCCGGTCACGTCCGATCTGCACGGTCTGGCCCGCCTGCTGGTGACCAACAACCCGAACGTCAGCTCGCTGGCCTTCGAACTGCGCCGCAACGTCAGCCTGGACGGCACGCGTGCGCTGCAGATCGACCTGGATGCGGTCTACGACCCGGACCCGGCACAGCTGGCACGCAACCTCGACAAGTTGATCGACCGCGTCAAGAAGGTGGGCCCGACCCACGTCTACCTGCAGGCCTTCGCCGATCCCGATGGCAACAACACGGCCGACGCGCTGTACTTCCCCAACCGTCACATGCCGATGCGCGCGGACCTGTTCAACCGCGTGGCCTGGCAGCTGAAGACCCGTGCTGGGGTGAAGGTCTATGCCTGGCTGCCGGTGCTCGGCTATGAGCTGCCGGATGCGGCGCAGCGCACCGCGCTGGGCATCGCCAGCCCGGAACGCGACGGCATGTACCGGCTGGATTTTACCAAGGCGCAGGCGCGGCAGATCATCAAGGACATCTACGAAGACCTGGCGATCAATTCGTACTTCGAAGGCCTGCTGTTCCATGACGATGCCTACGTACGCGACACCGAACTGGCCCAGCTGCCGCAGGAAGGCGCCGATGGCGGGCGCACCCAGGCGCTGATCGACTTCACCCTGGAACTACGCGACACCGCCCAGCGCTGGCGGCCGAAGCTGGGCACCGTGCGCAACCTGTACGCGCAACCGGTGCTGGAGCCACAGAGCGCCAGCTGGTTCGCCCAGCGCCTGGATTTGTTCAACCTGGCCTATGACCGCACCGCGCTGATGGCGATGCCGTGGATGGAAGGCAGCAAGCACCCCGAGCGCTGGCTGGACCGGCTGGTCAGGGCGGTGCGCGCGCACGATCCGGACCTCAAGCACACGATGTTCGAGCTGCAGACCGTGGACTGGCGCACGCAGACGCCGATCAGCGGCCAGCGCCTGCGCGCGCAGGTCCGCCGGCTGCAGGCACAGGGCGTGCGCCATTTCGCGTGGTACCCGGACGATTTCATTGCCGACAAGCCGTCGACCACGGACACGCGCGCCGCGATGTCCGCGCGCAACTTCCCGTATCCGGAGAAGTGACATGGACATGAGCCCCTGGCTGTATGCCCTGTTCCAGTTCGCCTTCTTCTACCCGATGGTGATGGCGTTCTTCTGGATGTCAGGCGGCCTGTACTATTTCTTCCGCCGCGAGCGGAAGTCGCGACCGCGCAACGATCCGCCGCCGATGGACAGCTACCCGTTCGCCACGCTGTTGATCCCCTGCCACAACGAATCGGACAACCTGGACGACACCATCGGCGCGGCACTGGCGCAGCGCTATCCGGATTTCGAAGTGATCGCCATCAACGATGGCAGCAGCGACGACACCGGTGCCCGCCTGGACGCCCTGGCCGCCCTGCACCCGCGCCTGCGCGTGGTGCACCTGGATCGCAACCTGGGCAAGGCCAATGCGCTGCGCATGGGTGCCCTCGCCTCGCGCTCGGAGTACCTGGTGTGCATCGACGGCGACGCGATGCTGGAAGAGTTCGCCATGCACTGGATGGTCTGGCACCTGACCAGCGGCCCGCGCGTGGGCGCGGTGACCGGCAACCCGCGCATCCGCAACCGCTCCACCCTGCTCGGCCGCCTGCAGGTGGCCGAGTTCTCGTCGATCATCGGCATGATCAAGCGCGCGCAGCGCGTGTACGGGCGCATCTTCACTGTGTCCGGGGTGATCGCCGCGTTTCGCCGCACGGCCCTGCACCGCATCGGCTACTGGGCCGACGACATGGTGACCGAGGACATCGACATCAGCTGGCGACTGCAGCTGGACCACTGGGACATCCGCTACGAACCCAACGCGCTGTGCTTCATCCTGATGCCGGAAACGCTGAAGGGTCTCTGGCGGCAGCGCCTGCGCTGGGCGCAGGGTGGCGTGGAAGTGCTGCTGCGGCACGGCTCGTCGTTGTTCAGCTGGCGCAAGCGACGCATGTGGGGTGTGCTGTTGGAGTACATCCTCAGCGTGTTCTGGGCGTACACGATGCTGCTGATCGTGGTGCTGTGGGCGCTGGGCAAGTTCATGCCGCTGCCGGCCCCGCTGCACATCGAGACGCTGCTGCCGCAATGGCACGGCGTGATCCTGGCCCTGGTCTGCCTGCTGCAGTTCGCCAGCAGCCTGATCATCGACCGTCGTTACGAAACCCACATTGGACGCAACTACTTCTGGGTCATCTGGTACCCGATGGCGTACTGGTTGATCAGCCTGTTCACCACCCTGGTGGCGCTGCCGAAGACGCTGTCCAAGCGCCGCGGCAAGCGTGCCACCTGGGTCAGCCCTGACCGGGGGATCCGATGAACGCCGTACGTGACACGACCGGGAAAAAGTCGTCCAACCGCTTTGATTCGCGATTGATCCAGAAGTCGCGCCAGCAGCCGCGCCTGCAGCGCACGGCCTGGGGCTTCGTGACCCTGGCGTTCTGGGGTTTCTACTTCTACCTGTGGGCACCGCTGGTGACCCTGGTGTCCTGGCTGCTGGGCGGGCACCTGGCCTACGTGCAGCTGTACCAGCGCAAGCAGCACGTGGACCCGTTCGTGATGATCGCGCTGCCGGTCATCCTGGTCTGCTGTTCGCTGCTGCTGATCGCCTGGGCGGAGTACAACCGCTACCGGTTTGGCGGCAAGGAAAGGCGCGCGCCGCGAGAGGATTCCAGCCGCGCGGACATCGCCCATGCACTGGGTGCGACAGATGCACTGGCCGAGCAGCTGATGAATGCGAAGGCGGTGACGCTGCACATGGACGACAACGCGCGGCCGGTGGGGATGACGCGGCAGCCGCTGCTGTAAGGGATGGGTGTTGTTTCGGCAGGGCTTGCAGCCCTGCACCTGCAGAATCAACGTCAACGTCAACGTCAAATGCCTGCATTCCGTGGGATGGCGGGGCACTGTGGTTTTGCGGGGACGCCGTAAACCCATCCATGGGGGCTTGGTCGCCGCTTGCTCGTGTGCGCTGTCCTGCGCACACGGCAAGACCGGGGTTGGGCGTCCTGCCCAACCCGCCCGAGGCATGCCTCGGGCCCATGCGGCTCACACCCCGCAAACCCACAGTGCCCCGTCTTCGACAGGTTCACGCCGCTGTTGGTAGGTGCCGACCGTTGGTCGGCACATCTGTCAGATACCGAATGAATTCATCCACGCATGGCGTGGCTCTACTGTGTCGATCCCGCGCTGCTGTTGGTGGGTGCCGACCGTTGGTCGGCACATCTGTCAGATATCGAATGAATTCACCAATGCCGACCAACGGTCGACACCTACCAAGGCCGGACGCCGTTCCAGTAGATCCACGCCATGCGTGGATGAAATCTCTCAGATATCGAAACTCCACATTGGGGCCAGAGCCCGTTGCGCAGCAACCGGATCCGACCCCGTGCTTCGGCAGATCGCGGCCAACTGTCGAAGGCGGGGTGGGTCCGGTTGAGGGGGTGTGAGCCGCATGGGCCCGAGGCATGCCTCGGGCGGGTTGGGCAGGACGCCCAACCCCGGTCTTGCTGTGTGCGCAGGACAGCGCACACGAGCATGCGGCGACCAAGCCCCCATGGATGGGTTTACGGCGTCCCCCTCAACCGGACCCCCCCCGCCATCCCACGGATAGTCAGCTTCTGCCGTTGACGTTGACGCTGATTCAAAGCAGGTGCAGGGCTGCAAGCCCTGCAAGCCACTCCCTACCGGGTCTGCCCTTCGCCGCGCACCACGAAACGTTCGACCGTCAGCGCTTCCAGTCCCATCGGCCCATACGCATGCAGCCGCGTGGTGGAAATGCCGATCTCGCTGCCCAGGCCCAGCTGGCCGCCATCGGAGAAGCGCGAGGACGCATTGACCATCACCACTGCCGAGCGCAGTGCGTTGACGAAGCGCTCGGCATTGGCTGCGTCTTCGGTAGCGATCACTTCGGTGTGGTCGGAGGTGTAGGTGCGGATATGCGCGATGGCGGCGTCGAGATCGTCGACCACGCGCACCGCCAGCACCAGGTCGAGGAATTCGGCCGCGTAGTCCTCATCGGTGGCGGCCGTGCTGCCCGGCAGCAGCGGCTGCGCGCGTTCGTCGGCACGCAGCTGCACGCCACGTTCGCCCAGTGCCTGCGCCGCGCGCGGCAGGAACGCCTCGGCAACGTCGCGGTGCACCAGCAGCGTCTCCAGCGAATTGCAGGCCGCCGGGCGGCTGCATTTGCCATCCACAAGCAGGGCAACGGCCTTGTCCAGGCCGGCGCTGGCATCGACGAACAGGTGGCAGACGCCCTTGTAGTGCTTGATGACCGGCACGCGCGCGTGCTCGGCCACGAAACGGATCAGCCCTTCGCCGCCACGCGGAATGGCCAGGTCGATCAGCTCGTGCAGCTGCAGCAGCTCCAGCATGGCCTCGCGGCGCAGGTCGGTCAGCACGGTCACCGCGGCCGGTGGCACGCCGTTGGCCTGCATTGCCGCGGCCAGTGCCTGGGCGATGGCGGTGTTGGAATGGATCGCCTCCGAACCACCGCGCAGGATCACGCCGTTGCCGGCCTTCAGGCACAGCGCGGCGGCTTCGGCGGTCACGTTCGGGCGCGCTTCGTAGATCATCGCGATCACGCCCAGCGGCACGCGTACCTTCTGTACGCGGATGCCGTTGGGGCGCACGTCGTCGCGGGTCACCTGCCCCACCGGATCCGGCAGCGCGGCCACGTCGCGCACGGCCTCGGCCATCGCGAACAGGCGCGCCGGATCCAGTGCCAGGCGGTCGAGCATCGCACTGCCGACGCCCTTCTCGCGTGCAGCGACGAGGTCACGGGCATTGCCGGCCAGGATCGACCCGGCGTTCATTTCCAGGGCCTGGGCCATGGCCTGCAGCAGCCTGCCGCGTGCGGCGCTGTCCAGGCCGGCGACCACCTGGGCCGCGTCACGGCAGGCACGTGCCTGCGCTTCGATCTCACTCATATGGGTGTCCTGCAGTCCGGTCATGGCAGCACCAGGTCGTCGCGATGGACGACGGTACCGCCGTAGTTGTAACCGAGCACGGCCTGGATGTCGCGGGAATGGCGGCCGGCGATGCGGCGCACGTCATCGGCGGCGTACTGGCTGACGCCGCGGGCGACGCAGAGGCGACCCTGCGGGGCCTGCCAGCACACCTGCACCATGTCGCCGCGGCGGAAATCGCCGTCGGCACCGGTGATGCCGCCGGGCAGCAGCGAGGCGCCCTTCTCGCGCATCGCCTGCGCTGCACCGGCATCGACCACGATCGCGCCCTCGGCCAGCGGTGCGTGACGCAGCCAGTGTTTGCGTGCGGCCTCGCGGCTGCGCGCGGCGTGGATGCGCGTGCCGAACAGGCGATCCTGCGCCAACGCACGCACCACGTCGCCGCTGCGGCCGTTGAACAGATAGGTTTCGATGCCGAGCCGGCCAGCCTTGGCCGCGGCTTCCAGCTTGGTGCGCATGCCGCCGGTCCCGGCGCGCGAACCGGCACCGCCTGCCATCGCCAACACCGCCTCATCCAGCTCCGGCACGTCGTGCAGCGGCCGCGCGTCGGCGACGGTGCGCGGGTCGGCGCTGTACAGGCCGTCGATGTCGGTGGCGATGAACAGCGCATCGGCATCGACCAGCGCGGCCACGGTGGCGGCGAGATTATCGTTGTCGCCCAGCTTGAGTTCGTCCACCGACACGGTGTCGTTCTCGTTGACCACCGGCAACGCGCCCAGGCGCAGCAGCTCGGTCAGCGTGGCGCGTGCATTGAGGTAGCGGCGACGGTTGCGCAGGTCGTCGTGGGTCAACAGTACCTGGGCAACCGGGCGTTCGAAGAAGCGCTGCCAGAGCCCGATCAGCTGTGCCTGGCCGAGCGCGGCCAGCGCCTGCCGCGCGGCCATCGCCGCACCCGGCTCATCGGCACGCGGCAGGATGGCGCGGCCGGCGGCGACTGCGCCGGACGAGACGATGACCACCTCGCGACCGGCCAGCACATTGGCCGAGACGAACTGGGCCAGGCCCAGCGCATGGCGCGGCGACAGGCCACCGCCATCGGCGGCCAGCAGGCTGCTGCCGACCTTGAGCACGGCACGCCGCCACGGCGGCAGCGCTTGTTCGGGGAACGGCGAGGCGACGTGGGTGGCGTGCAGGGTCATCAGGTGCGTCTCAGCGGGTGTTCCATTCGTGCACGGTCAGGTGCGAGGCCTGCATCGTCACCAGCGGATCAGTGGCGACGATGGCCTGGGCTTCGGCAAGGCTGCCCACGTTGCGCAGCAGGTAGGCGCCGCCGGTGCCATCGCTGAAGCCACCGGTCAGCTGCAGCTGGCCGCGCTCGCGCAGCGCCTCGAGGAAATCCAGGTGCGGCTGCACGGCGGCGGCGTTGAAGTCGGGCCGGCGCATGGCCAGCACCAGGTAGACGGTGCCCGCCATCAACCCAGCGCCTGCCAGCGCGTACGCAGCTCATCCAGGCGCAGGTCGGCGGCCGAACCGGGCGACACGCGCGCGGCCAGGCTGCCTTCCGGCGTGCGGCCCTGCCCTGCACTGTCGGCACCGGCGGCCGCGGCCTTGTAGGCCTCGCGGAACGGTACGCCGGCCACGGCCGCTTCCACCGCCACGTCGGTGGCGTACATGCCCGAATCGATCGCCGCGCGCAGCCTGTCGTCGCGCCATTCCAGGTTGGCCAGCAGCGCCGGCAGCAGCTCCAGCGCGGCCAGGCCGCGGCCGAAGCCGTGGAAGATGGCGCCCTTCGAAGATTGCAGGTCGCGGTGGTAACCCGACGGCAGCGACAGCAGCTGCTCGATCTCGGTGCGTGCCGCAGCCACGCTGGCGTGGGTGGCGCGCATCAGTTCGATGACGTCCGGGTTGCGCTTGTTCGGCATGATCGAACTGCCGGTGGTGTACTGCGCCGGCAGCGCGACGAAACCGAACTCGGCGCTGGTGAACAGCGAAAGATCCCAGGCGATGCGGCGCAGATCCAGGGTCGCGCCACCCAGCGCTTCCAGTGCGGCCAGCTCGAACTTGCCGCGCGACAGCTGCGCGTAGATCGGCGAGATCTGCATGCGCGCAAAGCCCAGCACAGCGGTGGTGTGTTCGCGGTCCAGCGGCAGGTTCACGCCGTAACCGGCGGCGGTGCCCAGCGGATTGGCGTCGACCAGCGCATGGGTATCACGCGCGCGCACGGCGTTGTCGATGAAGGCCTCGGCCCAGCCGGCCCACCACATGCCCGCCGAAGAGACCACGGCGCGCTGGATGTGGGTGTAGCCGGGAATCGGCAGGTCCTTCTCGGCCTGCGCGCGGTCCAGCGCGACCTTGGCCACTTCGGCGCTGAGCTGGGCCACGCGCTGCAGCTTTTCCTTCAGCCACAGACGGGTGGCGACCAGGATCTGGTCGTTGCGGCTGCGGCCGGTGTGGATCTTGCGGCCGGCATCGCCCAGGCGCTCGGTCAGGCGGGCTTCGATGGCCGAGTGGCCATCCTCGTATTGCGTATCAAGCACGAAACTGCCCGCGCGGAAGTCCTGCGCCAGCACCTCCAGTTCGCGCAGCAGGCCTTCCAGCTCGTCGGCGCTGAGGATGCCGATGTGCTGCAGGCTCTGCGCGTGCGCGGCGCTGGCGGCGATGTCGTGCAGGAAGAATTCGCGATCGAGGATCACGTCATCGCCGGCGAGGAAGGTCTGGATCTGGGCGTCGACGGCGACGCCGGGCTTCTGCCAAAGAAGGTCTGCCATGGGGGGCTCCGGGAAGGCGGTAACTAAGCGGTGTCAGTGCGGGATCGACGTCAGTTCGTCGATGCCCAGCGCGAGGTTGAGGTTCTGCATGGCCTGGGTGGCCGCGCCCTTGAGCAGGTTGTCCAGGGTCGCCACCACCACCACCCGCTTGTTGCCCGGGGCCAAGGTGAAGCCACCGACCTGCGCGCCATGGCGGCCGGCGATGTGGCTGACCCACGGCGCTTCGTCCATGATCTCCACGAGTGCTTCTGCGGCGTAGGCCTGCTGGAAGCGCTCGACGATCTGCTCGCGGGTCTGTGCGCGGTTGAGCCACAGGTTGGCGGTGAGGGTGATGCCACGGAAGTGCGGGGCCACGTGCGGCATGAACTCGACCGGCACGCCCAGCTGCGCGGAGACTTCGCGCTCGTGCATGTGGTTGGTCAGCGAATACGGCATCAGGTTGTCGGCCAGCAGCTCCGGATTGTTCTTGTCCGAGGGCGAGGTGCCGGCACCGGAGTAACCGGAGACACCGAAGCACTGTGGCGGACCGGCCAGCAGGTCCAGCAGCGGGTGGATCGCCAGCTGCATCGCCGTTGCGTAGCAGCCCGGGTTGCTGATGTGCTTCTGGCCCTGGTAGCGGCCGCGGGTCAGTTCCGGCAGGCCGTAGTACCACTGGCCGTCGAAGCGGTAATCAGCCGACAGATCGACGATCACGGTCTCCGGCCTGGCAGCCTGGATGGCGGCCACGAACGGTGCGGCCAGCCCATTGGGCAGGGCCAGGATCACCGCGTCCACGCCCTTGGCAGCCACGGCATCGGCGTCCAGGTTTTCGTAGTGCAGCTCACCCTTGTATTCGGGGTGATGGTCGGCCAGGGGCTTGCCAGCCAGCTCGCGCGAGGACACGAAGGCGAGCTGCAGGCGCGGGTGCGTGGCGACCAGCTTGATCAGCTCGGCGCCGGTGTGGCCGCGGGCACCGACAATGCCCAGGGTGAAAGTCGAATCGTTCATGCGTGATGGTCCAGGCGGTGCTGCAGGTGGCGCTTCACGCCCTGCCATTCCGCGTCGATGATGGAAAAGATGACGGTGTCGCGCGGCGTGCCGTCGGCATGCCGGGTGTAGTTGCGCAGCACGCCGTCCTGCTTCGCGCCCAAGCGGGCGATGGCGGCGCGCGAGGTGTTGTTGAACCAGCTGGTTTCCAGCACCACGCTGATGCAGCCCAGGGTCTCGAAGGCGTGCTGCAGCAACAGCAGCTTGGCCTCGGTGTTGACCCCGGTGCGCTGCACGCGCGGGGCGTACCAGGTGTAGCCAAGGCTGAGCCGCGGCACGCCCGGCTCCAGCGCATAGAACCGCGTGCTGCCGACGATCGCGCCGGCCGCATCACGGATCACGAACGGCAGCACCTTGCCTTCGGCCTGCACGTCCAGCGCGGCCTGCACGTAGTGCCCTGCCCGCTCCGGCGACGGCACCTGGGTGTACCAGAGCTGGTCCAGGCCGCTGCCTTGCAGCGCCGCGGCCAGGCCGGGCACATGCTCAACCTGCAGCGGCTCCAGCATCACGTGCTGGCCGCGCAGGGTGGGTACGGTGGACCAGGCATCGGCGTGGTTCATCGCGCTCAGTCCTTCAGGCTCGGCGGGCGCGCGGCGCAGTGGTCGACGTAGGTCTTGATGCGGTCGATGCCATCGGCGCCGAACCAGAACACCTTCCAGGTGTTCTGCTTGTAGCAGCCATCGGACTCGGCGTAGTAGAAGTGGTTGATCGGGTTGCCGTTGCGCGAGCGCCAGAACAGCTGCGGGGTTTCTTCCAGCATCACGTTCCAGACCGCACGGCCCAGGCCCTCGCCCTGCGCGTCATCGAGCACGGCGAACTTGTCCAGGTACACGCCTTCGGCTTCGTCGGTGAGGATGACCGCAGTGCGGTAGTTCTCGCTGACATAGGCGCGCAGCAGCCTGGTCTTCTCGAAGTAATCCGGCACCAGGGTGCGGCCGAAGCTGGATTCGATCAGGCCCTTCAGGCGCGGCAGGTCCAGTTCGTCCCAGCCGGTGGCGCGCAGCACTTTCTCGCCCTTGCGCACCAGCGTGCCCGAGCCCTTGTGGGTGAACAGTTCCTTGGCCAGGTCGGCCGGGCGGGTGATCGACACCGACGATTCCAGCGGCAGGCGGTCCAGCAGGTCCTTGATCTGCTCGATCTTCACCTTCATGCCGCCGTGGATCCACGGCTGCGCGATCAGGTGGTCGTATTCGGTGGACAGGTTGATCGAATCGATCACGCTGCCCGACTCGTCCAGCAGGCCGCCGGTGCCGGTGAGGAAGATGATCTTGTACGGCTGCAGTTCCTGCACCAGCTCGTTGGCGGCGAAATCGGCGTTGACGTTGAGGATCTGGCCGCCGGCGGTCTCGCCCAGGCTGGTGATGACCGGGATCGAACCGGCGCGCAGGCTGGCCTCGATCGGGGCCAGGTTGACCCGCTTCACTTCACCGACCAGGCCGTAGGTGTCCACGTCCAGGTATTCGGCTTCGAACACGCCGCCGGTGATGGAGGTGGCGCGCGCACCATTCTGCTGCAGGGCCTCGACCAGGCGCAGATTGGACTGCTGGAACACGCGGCGCACGATCGCCAGCGCTTCCGGCGAGGTCACCCGCAGGCCGTTGACGGTCTGCTTCTCGATGCCGGCGGCCGACAGTTCGGCATCCAGCTGCGGGCCGGCACCGTGCAGCACGATCGGGGTCAGGCCGACTTCCTGCAGGAACGACAGAGAGGAGGTCAGTGCTTCAAGATCGTCGCGCAGCACCGCGCCGCCGACCTTGACCACGGCGAAGCGCTTGGCGTCCAGCTGCGAGAAACGCTTGAGGTACTGGCTGATCTCCTTCGCGCTGGCCATGCTGGAAAGCAGGCGCACGATGGTCTGGCGGGTCTGGCGGTGGGGCTGGAGGGCAGGAGACATTTCGGTTTCGTCAGAAGGTAGGTATCAGGCGCCGGCGGCGATGATGCGATGCACGGCGTCGGTGTAGCGCTGCAGCTGATCCAGCGTCACGAACTCATCGGCGGTGTGCGCCTGGGCGATGTCGCCCGGGCCGAACACCATCGTGGTGTAGCCACCGGCCGAGAACAGCGAGGCTTCGGTCCAGAAATCCACGGCGTTGCCGATCGGCAGCTCCAGCGCATCGGCCACGTCGCGCGCCAGCAGGCGGCGGTTTTCGGCTTCGGCGATGTCACCGGCAGGCAGGCTGGGGCCACGGAAAGTTTCGGTGAACAGTGCGGCGTCCGGTTCGGCGAAACCGGCGAAGGTGGCCAGCAGCGCATCGATGTCCATCGACGGCAGCGGGCGGAAGCCGAAACGCACTTCAGCGGCCGGGGCGATCATGTTCGCCTTGATGCCACCCTCGACGCGACCGATGTTGAAGCGCAGGCCGGTGAGGCCGCCGAAGCGCGCCGAGGCCAGTGATTCCACATGGTCCAGCGCGCGGTTGCCCCAGCGCATGGCCTGGTGCAAAGCACTTGCGGCCGCATCCTGCTTGCCCGAGGCATGGCCGGCACGGCCGGCAAACTGCATCAGCACCGAGCTGATGCCACGGTGGGCCAGCACGGCCTCGCTCATGGTCGGCTCGGCCACCAGCACCGCTTCGTACGGCAGGCCACGGGCCAGGAACGCGGCGATGCAGCGTGGGTCGTTGGCTTCCTCGTCGCTGGAGAACAGGAACGCGGCGTCGCCATCGCTGGCATTGGCCGCGGCCACCAGCGCAGCGGCCGCGCCCTTGATGTCACACACGCCGAGGCCGACCACGCGGTCGTCCAGGCGGCGCATCACGTGCGGGTCGGCACTCCAGTGCGGCGAGTCCGGCACGGTGTCCAGGTGCACGTTGAACAGGTACTTCGGCGTACCGCGCACGGCGTACAGGCTGACCGCACCAGCACCGTGGTCGATCACCTCGACGTTGAAGCCGGGCAGGTTCGCGCGCAGGTAATCGAAGATGCCACCGGTGGTGATCGCACGCGGCGGGTTGCGGGTGTCGAAGGACACCAGGGCCTGCAGGTGATCGAGCGTCTGTTCAAGCATGAATCAACAATCCTGTGGAATTCCGCCGGGCATGGCCCGGCGCTACCGGAATGCGCCTGCTGGAGAGCCCCCTTGGTGTTCGAGGGGGCGCGCCAGCGGCGCAGGTGGGTCAACCGCGGTTGACTTGCGCGTAAAGCGTCGAGCTCATGCCGAACAGCTTGATGAAGCCTTCGGCCTCTTCCACGCCCCAGTCGGCCGACTGGGCGTAGGTGGCGCCCTTGGTGTTGAGCAGGTGCGGCGACTTCACGGCCACCGCGTCGACGCGGCCACCACGGGTTTCCAGCACCACTTCACCGTTGACCTTGGCCTGCGAGGACTTCAGGAAGGCCTCGATGTCGGTCTTCAGCGGGTCGTGGTAGAAGCCTTCGTACACCAGCTCCACCCACTTGCGTGCCACCTCCGGCTTGAAGCGGTTCTGCTGCTTGGTCAGCACGGCATCTTCCAGCGCGCGGTGCGCGGCCAGCAGCGAGACCAGGCCCGGGGCCTCGAACACGATGCGGCCCTTCAGGCCGATCACGGTGTCACCGGTGTAGACGCCACGGCCGACGCCGTACGGGGCGAACAGCTTGTTGAGCTTGGCCAGGATCTGGTCGCCCGGCAGCGCCTTGCCGTCCAGTTCGACGGCTTCGCCTTCGACGAACTTCAGGGTCACGGTCAGGGCCTGTTCCGGCCACTCGCTGCGCGGTGCGCACCAGCCGCGGGCACCCTCGCCCGGGGCTTCCCAACGGTCGATCTCGCCGCCGGACATGGTCAGGCCCAGCAGGTTCTCGTTGATGGTGTAGGCCTGCTGCTTGGCGCGCACGCCGAAGCCGCGCTCTTCCAGGTACTTCTGCTCGTAGGCGCGGGTCTGGGTGTGTTCCTTCTGGATCTCGCGGATCGGCGCGATGATCTGGTAGTCACCCAGGGCTTTCACGGCCAGGTCGAAGCGGACCTGGTCGTTGCCCATGCCGGTGCAGCCGTGGGCGATGATGTTGGTGCCCAGTTCGGCGGCACGCTTCAGCGCGGCATCGACGATCAGGTAGCGGTCGGAAACCAGCAGCGGGTACTGGCCCTGGTAGCCTTCGCCGGCCCATACGAACGGCTTGACGAAGCCTTCCCAGATGGCCGGGCCGCCGTTGACGGTCTGGTGGCTGGCCACGCCCAGCTCAGCGGCGCGCTTCTCGATGAAATCGCGCTCTTCATCATCCACGCCGCCGGTATCGGCGAACACGGTGTGCACGCTGTAGCCGCGCTCCTGCAGGTAGGGCACGCAGAAGCTGGTATCCAGGCCGCCGGAGAAGGCGAGAACGACGTCTTTGTTGCTCATGGGAATCAGGTCCACTTGGGGGGATGGGAATTCGGTAGAGCCGACCGTTGGTCGGCTGGAATGTTGGCTGCACCGCTGCGGGAGCAGCCGACCAACGGTCGGCTCCACCCTTTGTTTTATCTAGCGCCCGGCAACCGCCGCCATGATCGCCTTCTGCACGTGCAGTCGGTTCTCGGCTTCGTTGATGGCGATGCACTGCGGCGAATCCATCACGCCGTCGGTGGCTTTGACGTTGCGGCGCAGCGGCAGGCAGTGACTGAACACACCGTTGTTGGTCAGCGCCATCTTGCGTTCGTCGACGATGAAGTGCTTGAACTCGTCGCGGATCGGCTTTTCCGGCTCCCAGTTGCCGAAGAACGGCAGCGCGCCCCAGCTCTTGGCGTAGACCACGTCGGCACCGGCGTAGGCGCTGTCGATGTCATGGCTGATCTTCAGCGAACCGCCGCTCTCGGCGACGTTCTGCTCGGCCCAGCCCATGTAGCGCTCATCGAGGATGTAGTCGGCGGTCGGGCACAGCAGGGTCACGTCCATGCCCATGCGGGTGGCGATGGTCAGCGCCGAGTTGGCCACGGCGGTGTTCAGCGGCTTGGGGTGGTAGGTCCAGGTCAGCACGTACTTCTTGCCGCGCAGGTCCTGGGTGCCGAAGTGTTCCTGCAGCGCCATCACGTGGGCCAGTTCCTGGCACGGGTGAGTGATGGTCTCCATGTTGATGACCGGCACCGGCGAATACCTGGCGAAGCTGTTGAGGACGATGTCCTGGCGGTCGTAGGCCCAGTCCTGGAACTTGGGGAACGCACGCACGGCGATGATGTCGCAGTACCGGCCCAGCACCTTGGCCACTTCCGCGATGTGCTCTTCCGTGTCGCCGTCCATCACCGTGCCGAGGTTGAATTCGATCGGCCATGCATCCTTGCCCGGCTGCAGCACCACCGCGTGGGCGCCGAGCTGGAACGCGCCCAGTTCGAAGCTGGTGCGGGTGCGCATGGACGGGTTGAAGAACACCAGCGCGATCGACTTGCCCTTGAGCTGGTCGCCGAGCTTGTTGCGCTTGAACAGCGCGGCCTGGGTCAGCAGCGCGTCAAGATCGCTGCGGCTCCAGTCCTGGGTGTTCAGGAAGTGCTTGGGGGACATCATCTTTCCTTGCGTGGCGGCGCCGGTGGTTCGACGCGGTGGAAGGGAGAACAGGGAAACAGGGTGGGACGAAAAAGTTCCAGATGAAGCTTCCGGAACATGCATTTTTGAAGCGCGGAAACGAAAAAACCCAGCCGGGAGGCTGGGTTTTCATCGGACGAACAGCAGAAAGCTCCGGTTACCCAGCGAGGATGTGGGGTTCCGGTCGACGGGCACGCGACGTCATGCCAGTGGCCTGGCGGGCGGCGCTGCTGTCGTGCTGGAAGTCGGTGAGCTTCATGGTCGATTATCTTTGCATGGGGGCGGGGTCGGCGCAAGACCCCACGCGGCCGGCAGAACAGGCCCGGCGCAGGTCAGGGGGTGCTGGCCGCAGCCTGCTCGGGGCCCACCCAGGGGGTGATCGACACCCGGACCTTCAGCCGGTTGCCGGGGTCTTCCGGCAGCCGCGAGCGGTACTTGGTGCCCTTGTAGACGTAATCCACGTCATAGGCGATGGGCCGGCGGAACTCACGCCCGACCGGCACGATCTTGCAGTCACGGGTCAGCATGGGGCCGTTGTTGGCCGGGGCCGGGGTCGGATTCTCGGCGGCAACCTCCTGGGCGGCCTCCTCGTCGCTGCGCTTGAACATCGAGCGCACCGAGTCCCAGAAGCGGCCGATCCGGCCCTTGTCTTCCACCGGCTCCTCGCCGGTTACGTTAACCGGGGCCAGAGTGCGGGTCGAAATCGGCTCGCAGTGCTCCTCGGTCCGGGTCGCGCGCAGGGTCTGGAACACCGGCTCGACGTTCAGGACCTGGGCGTAGTCGAACTTCACGTTCTCCACGATCACCACGCGGTTGCGGGGTTCGGCCTCCTGGGCCTGGACCACGACCGGCGCCGCCGACAGGCAGGCCAGGGTCAGCAACGCGGTGGATTTCATTGGCGATGGAAGAAAGGGCACGGCGATAGTGTAGGCAGTGACGACCGGCAGGGGCTGAACATTACCCGTCCGCGCAGTTCCTGCCCACCCCTCGGCGGCCCCCCTGCCCCGCCCGCCGGCCGTCGGCCATCCCCCCATTGGGGCCCGACACGTTCTAAAATCACAGGCTTGTCCCCCAGCCACAGCCCCATGACCCTGCGCCTGCACAACAACCTGACTCGCCAGCTCGAACCGTTCACCCCGATCGACCCGGCCTGTCCGACCCTGTATGTGTGCGGCCCGACGGTCTACAACTACGTGCACATCGGCAACGCCCGTGGCCCGGTGGTGTTCGGGGTGCTGGCCGACCTGCTGCGGCGCCGTTTTGGTGGCCTGCGCTACGCGCGCAACATCACCGACGTGGACGACAAGATCAACAGCGCCGCGCGTGAGCAGGGCGTGCCGATCAGCACCATCACCGACAGGTTCGCCGCCGCCTACCGTGAAGACATGGCCGCGCTGGGCGTGGTGCCGCCGGACATCGAGCCGGAGGTGACCGCGCACATGCCGCAGATCATCACCATGATCGAGCAGCTCATCGCCAACGGGCATGCCTACGCCGCCGAGGGCCACGTGCTGTTCGCGGTGGCCAGCTTCGACGGCTATGGCAAGCTGTCGCGCCGCGATCCGGAGGAAATGCTGGCCGGTGCCCGCGTCGAGGTGGCCCCGTACAAGCGCGATGCCGGCGATTTCGTGCTGTGGAAGCCGTCCAGCGACGACCTGCCCGGCTGGGAATCGCCGTGGGGCCGGGGCCGCCCGGGCTGGCACATCGAATGCTCGGCGATGGCCGCCGCCCATCTGGGCGAGACCATCGACATCCATGCCGGTGGCGTGGACCTGCAGTTCCCGCACCACGAGAACGAGATCGCGCAGAGCGAATGTGCCCATGGGGGCCGGATCTTCGCCCGCTTCTGGATGCACAACGGCATGCTCAACTTCGGCGGCGCCAAGATGAGCAAGTCGCTGGGCAATATCGAACGCGTGCACGACCTGGTCCGCCAGCACCCGCCCGAGGCGCTGCGTCTGGCCCTGCTGTCGGCCCACTACCGGCAGCCGCTGGACTGGTCCGATGCGCTCATCGAACAGTCCGCGCGCACCCTGGACCGCCTGTACGGCACCCTGCGCGACCTGGCAGACGTCACCGCCACGGCGGCGATCCCGGCGGCCGTCGAGGCGACCCTGGACGACGACCTGAACACCCCGCAGGCGCTGGCCGAAGTGGCCCGCATCGCCGGTGAGGCGCGCCGCGCCACCGCCCCGGCCGAACGCGCGCGCCTGAAGGGTGAACTGCTCGGCGCGGGCCTGGCCCTGGGCCTGCTGCAGGTCGACCCGGCGCAGTGGTTCGGCACCGCGGCCAGCGAAGGCGACGACGATGCGCGCATCCAGGCGCTGATCGACGAGCGTGCCGCCGCCAAGCAGGCCCGCGATTTCGCCCGCTCCGACGCCATCCGCGACCAGCTGGCCGCCGAGGGCATCGTGCTGGAAGACACCCCGCAGGGCGTGCGCTGGGCGCGCAAGCGCGCCTGACCCGCCCTGCCCCGTGCCGGCGCGTCCGGCCACGCCCCCACTGCAGAGACCGTTGTGACCGACTCCCCGTTCCCACTTGAACCCACCGCCGCCGAAGCCCAGGCCGCCATCGCCGAGGAATTCGCCTTCTTCAGCGACTGGTCCGAGCGCTACCAGTACCTGATCGACCTCGGCCGCAAGCTGCCGGCCTTCTCCGATGCGTGGAAGACCGAAGAACACCGCCTGCTCGGCTGCCAGTCGATGGTCTGGATCGTGCCCGAGGGCAACGCGCAGTCGCTGCGCTTCCACGCCATCAGTGATTCGGCCATCGTCTCCGGCCTGATCTTCCTGGCCCTGCGCGTGTATTCCGGGCGCTCGGCGCAGGAAATCCTGGACACCGAACCGAGCTACATCCAGGACATCGGCCTGGCCCGCCACCTGTCGCCCACCCGCAGCAACGGCGTGGCGGCGATGCTGGCCTTCATCCGCGAGACCGCGCAGGCCCAGCTGCAGCGCGAACAGTCGTGACCGCCGCCGCCACCGCAGACGAAGGCGCGCTGGCCCTGCTGGGCCGGCCGGGGTTTGCCAAGCTGCTGGCCTATCGCATCTTCGCGATGCTGTCCTATCAGGTGGTGGCCGTCACCGTCGGCTGGCACATCTACGAAGTCACCCGCAATCCGTTCTCGCTGGGCCTGGTCGGCCTGGCCGAAGTGCTGCCGTTCTTCTGCGTGGCGCCGTTTGCCGGCTACCTGGTCGATCACCTGCCGCGCCGCCGGCTGGGCATGGTCGCCTGCGCGGGCCTGGTCGCCACCGCGGTGGTGCTGACCGGCGTCGCCACCGGCTGGCTGCCGTTCCAGGGCGTGTGGCCGATCTATGCCGCCATCGCGCTGACCGGCATGGTCCGTGCGTTTCTGTCGCCCATCTACAACGCCCTGTTTGCCCGCGTGCTCGAACGCAGCCAGTTCGCCCGCGGCGCCGGCCTGGGCAGCGTGGTGTTCCAGTCGGGCATGGTGGTCGGCCCGGCGCTGGGCGGCATCCTGGTCGGCTGGGGCGGCAAGGGCCTGTCCTACGGCGTGGCCACCGCCTTCGCCGTGGTGGCGATGGGCTGCCTGGCCACGCTGAAGGTGAGCGAGCCGGTGCACGACGGCCCGGCCGCACCGATCTTCAAGAGCATCGCCGAGGGCGCCCGCTTCGTGGTCGGCAACCGCATCATGGTCGGCGCGATGGCGCTGGACATGTTCTCGGTCCTGCTGGGCGGTGTGGTGGCGATGCTGCCGGCCTTCCTGCAGGAGATCCTGCACTACGGCCCCGAGGGCCTGGGCATCCTGCGCGCGGCACCGGCGCTGGGCTCGATCGCGGTCGGCCTGTGGCTGGCCCGCCACCCGCTGCAGAAGAACGCCGGCCGCGTGCTGCTGTTCGCCGTGGCCGGTTTCGGCCTGTGCGTGGTCAGCTTCGGCCTGTCCCGGCATTTTTGGCTGTCGGCGTTGATCCTGCTGTTCTACGGGGCCTTCGACGGCGTCTCGGTGGTGGTGCGTTCGACCATACTGCAGCTGGCCACGCCGGAGGAGATGCGCGGGCGGGTGTCGTCCATCAACGGCATCTTCATCAGCTCGTCCAACGAGCTGGGCGCGTTCTATGCGGGCACGATGGCCAAGCTGCTGGGCCTGGTGCCGGCGGTGGTGCTGGGCGGGTTCGCGGTGCTGAGCGTGGCCGGGATCACGGCGTGGAAGAACCCGACGCTGCGGAAGTTGAACCTGCGCGATCTGCAGTAGAGTCGAGCTTGCTCGACTGCGTTTCTTGAACGGCCAGCCGAGCATGGGCTCGGCTCTACAAACAGCCAGCCGAGCATGGGCTCGGCTCTACAAACAGCCAGCCGAGCATGGGCTCGGCTCTACAAACGGCCAGCCGAGCATGGCTCGACCAACAAAAAACCCGGCCGAGGCCGGGTTTTTCGCATGACCAGACAACGCTCTGGAATCAGTCGCCCTGCTGCTTCTGCAGGTGCTCCCAACGCTCCTGGGCGTCGATGGTGCGCTCGGCGGTCAGGCGCGCTTCGAGGCGCTCCAAGCCGATTTCTTCGCCGGTGTCGACGCAGTAACCGTAGTCGCCGGCTTCCAGGCGCTTCAGGGTGCTGTCGATCTTGCCGATCAGCTTGCGGTAACGGTCGCGGGTACGAAGTTCCAGCGAGTTCTCGGTCTCGCGGGTCGCGCGCTCGGCTTCGTCGCCGATGTCACGCACTTCCTCGCGCAGGTTCTCGATGGTCTGCTTGGATTCTTCCACCAGGTCGGCGCGCCAGTTCTGCAGGCGCTGGCGGAAGTATTCCTGCTGCAGCGGGCTCATGTACTCCTCTTCCGAGCTGGGCTTGTAGCCGGTCGGCAGGATCGGGCGGCCGGTGGCCTCGTCGGTCTTGTATTCGACGACCTTGTACTTGCTGCGCGGGGCCGGCGCCGCCGAACGGGCGGTCACAGCCACGGCGACCTTGCCCACGGGGCGCGACACGGTCTTCGGAGCGGGATCAGGTTTCACGGCGGTTTTCACGGCGGTCTTGGCAGGCGATTTCGAAACGGGCACGGGATTCTTGGATTGCGGGGCGGTCGATGCTGCAGGGGTGGCGGCCGGGGCCGGCTTGGGGGCCGGTTTGGCTGCTGCCACTGCCGCGGTCTTGGCCGGGACAGACTTGGCCGGAGCTGCCTTGGCGGCGGGCTTCGGTGCGGTTTTCACTACCGGGGCCGGGGCCGGCTTGGCAGCCGGCTTGGCGACATTCTTGGTGGCTTTCTTTACAGCGGCAGACGTGGCGACGGGTTTAGCCGGTGCAGCCTTCTTCGCCGCCGGCTTGGCGACCGGTCTGGCCGCGGCCTTCTTGGCCACCGACTTCGGCGCGGGCTTGGCGACGGCCTTCTTGGCCGGTGCCGCCTTGCTGGCTGCCTTCTTCACCAGCGGCGCCTTCTTGCTGGCTGCCGCGGGCTTGGCCTTGGCCGGCGCAGCGGCCTTCTTCGCCGCTGGCTTGCTGGCCTTGGCCGGCGATTTCGTTGCGGTGGCCTTCCTGGCCGCCGGTTGCGAGGATGCTGCCTTGGTGGCCGTCTTGCTGGCCGGCTTCTTGGCAACAGGCTTGGCCGCCAACTTCTTCACAACAGGCTTGGCGGTTTTCTTGGCGGCCTCGACGGCCTTCTTTGCAGTTTTTTTAGCAGCCACGAAACGCTCTTCCTTGGATTCCCCGGGGCCCGGGAAAGCGGGCCTTTATAGCCTACCCGACCCGCAGCAGCAACCTTGGGGGCCTGCTCCATTCAGTCCTGGAGCCAGCGGCCCAAAGTGTCGGTCCGACGAACATGGACCGCCTCGCGCGGTACGGAACCTGGCCGGCACCCCACGGTGCCGGTACCGGTCGCAGGCCATGGGCGACATGCGACCAACACCCCATCCTGCACAAATGTGGCCTTCATGCCAACTGGCATAAGATGACTGGGTGATCTCGCGCCTGCTCATTGCCCTGCTGCGCTTCTACAAGCGCTTCATCAGCCCCCTCCTGGGGCCGCGCTGCCGTTTCGTGCCGAGCTGTTCTGAATACGCCATGGACGCCATCTCGATGCACGGTCCGCTGCGTGGCAGCTGGCTGGCCGCGCGCCGCCTTGGCCGCTGCCACCCGTTCCATCCCGGCGGCTTCGACCCGGTGCCCGAATCCCCCAACGCCCCCTCTTGCCGTTGCACAGGAAAACACTGACATGTCCTCCACCCTCATCACCAACGCCCGCATGGTCAACGAAGGCCGCACCTTCGACGGCGACCTGCGCATCGAGAACGGCCGCATCGCGCAGATCGGCAGCGGCCTGGCCCCGCGCGACGGCGAGCAGGTGGTGGACGCGGCCGGGCGCTGGCTGCTGCCCGGCATGATCGATGACCAGGTGCACTTCCGCGAACCGGGTCTGACCCACAAGGGCGACATCGCCAGCGAATCGGCGGCCGCGGTGGCCGGTGGCCTGACCAGCTTCATGGACATGCCCAACACCAACCCGCCGACCCTGGATTCGACCATCCTGGAAGCCAAGTACGAGCTGGCACGCGGCCGCGCCTGGGCCAACTACGGCTTCTACCACGGCGCCAGCAACGACAACCTGGAAGCGATCCGCGCGCTGGACCCGAAGAAGGCACCGGGCGTGAAGGTGTTCATGGGCGCCTCAACCGGCAACATGCTGGTGGACGACCCGGAGACGCTGGACGCGATCTTCCGCGAATGCCCGACCCCGATCATCACGCACTGCGAAGACACACCGATGATCGATGCCAACCTCAAGGCCTTCCAGGAAAAGTACGGCGACGCGCTGACCCCGGACATGCATCCGGACATCCGCTCGCGCGAGGCCTGCATCAAGTCGACCCGCCTGGCGATGTCGCTGGCGCGCAAGCACGGCACCCGCCTGCACGTGCTGCACATCTCCACCGCCGACGAGCTGGCGCTGTTCGAGAAGGGCCCGCTGATCCGCGCCGACGGCAGCCGCAAGCAGATCACCGCCGAAACCTGCGTGCACTTCCTGCACTTCGCGCGCCCGGATTACGCAACCAAGGGCAACCTGATCAAGTGCAACCCGGCCATCAAGGAAGTCTCCGACCGCGAGGCGATCACCGCCGCGCTGGCCGATGACGTGCTGGACGTGCTGGCCACCGACCATGCCCCGCATACCTGGGAAGAGAAGCAGAAGCCCTACGCGCAGGCACCGTCCGGCCTGCCGCTGGTGCAGTACGCGCTGGTGGCCGCGCTGGAGCGCGTGCACGAAGGCAAGCTGACCCGCGAGCAGGTGGTGCAGAAGTTCGCCCACGCCCCGGCGCAGCTGTTCGACGTGGAAGAGCGCGGCTTCCTGCGCGAAGGCTATTTCGCCGACCTGGTGCTGGTGGAAGACGTGCCGTTCACCGTCAAGCGCGAGGACGTGCTGTCCAAGTGCGGCTGGTCGCCGTTCGAAGGCACCCTCTTCCGCTCGCGCGTGGCCTCGACCTGGGTCAACGGCCAGCTGGTGTGGGACGGCAGCAAGCTGGTGGGCGAACCCGCCGGCCAGCGCATGACCTACGACCGCTGATGCGTCCGGCACTGATGATCGGGGCGCTGCTGCTGGCCGCGCCCCTGTTCACCGCACCGGTGGCGCAGGCTCAGGATGGCATCGGCAGCCTGATCGACAGCCGCGTGGTGTTCCCGGCCAGCGCGTCGCAGGGCGCGCTGGTGATCGGCAAGGTACCCGCCGGCAGCCGCGTGCAGTACGCCGGCCGCCAGCTGCGGGTGAGCAGCTACGGCAGCGTGGTGTTCGGCATCGGCCGCGACGAGAAGGGTCCGCTGCAGGTGCAGGTGCTGCGCCCTGATGGGGGCAGCGAGACCGCCACCATCAACGTGACCGCGCGCGACTGGCCGACCGAGCGCGTCAACGGCGTGCCGCCGAAGACGGTCAACCCGCCGCCGGCGATTGCCGAACGGATCAAGCGCGAACAGGCGCAGGTAACCGCCGCGCGCGCCCGCGATGACGACCGCACTGATTTCACCCAGACCTTCATCTGGCCGGTGCAGGGCCGCATCAGCGGCCGCTTCGGCAATGCGCGCGTGTACAACGGCCAGCCCGGCGCCGGACACTCCGGCATGGACATCGCCGTGCCCACCGGCACGCCGGTGAAGGCCCCGGCCGCCGGCGTGGTGACTTTCGCCGGCCCGGACCTGTACCTGACCGGCGGCACCCTGCTGATCGACCACGGTTACGGCGTCAGCTCGAACTTCCTGCACCTGTCGCGCATCGACGTGAAGGTCGGCGACCGGGTGACCCAGGGCCAGGTAATCGCCGCCGTCGGCGCTACCGGCCGTGCCACCGGCCCGCACCTGCACTGGGGCATGAACTGGTTCGACACCCGCATCGATCCGCTGCTGGTGCTGGAACGCAAGTAACACGCCCATCGTCGCGGGGGGGCGGCACCGCCGCCGCCGGCCCGGGGGGGGGGGGGGGCGCGCCGGCCCCCGCGCCCCCGGCGGGGGATTAGGGTGGCCGCCGCGCCCCCCGCCCCCCCCCCCCCCCCCCCCCCCCCCCCCCCCCCCCCCCCCTTTTTTTTTT